>CAZKKM010000063.1:0-9792 GCA_964553435.1 uncultured Muribaculaceae bacterium
CATTTGCACATTTATAAAGTTTTGCCAAATCAGAATCTAACATTACTTGCTTTCCACTGATTTCACATATCATACTTTCTATTTGTATTTCGTCTGTTACTGCTATTTCATTCACAAACAAAATCACCCTTTCAACTGCATTATAGCAAGTTTAAAAAGTATGGTCAATGGATATGAAAAAGTTATCAATCTTTCGTCATTTCTGGTGTTTACTGATACTCAAGATTATTCCTATACTCGCCATACTGACGAGCAAACTGGAGCCTACATAACTCAAGAAAGGTAAGATGACTACCGTAACTATTCTAAGATTATAATAAATTCTAAGGTTGTCTTTACCATTGTTATAACTTTTTTACTTTCAAACAACATTCATAATAAAACTTTATATTTTTATTTTTCCTCTAATAACCAATCTATAATATTTTTATGAATAATACCATTTTGTGAATAATCTAATTTATCCATTGATATAACATATTTTGGGTAATTATCTTGAATATTCTCATAAGCGCCAAATTCTCTTTCCTCAGTTTCTTTGTTAGATAATTCAAATGCTACTTGATAGTACTCTTTTTGATTGTATTTTGTTGCAATAAAATCTATTTCCTTGCCATTATTGTTTCCAACACTTACTTTATATCCTCTAAAAATGAGTTCATTAAAAACAATATTTTCTATGTAAGCTCCATACTGTGTTTTTTTATTTATATTCAAAATCTGTCCCAACCCTAAATCTGTCAAATAATACTTATCTTTACGTGATAGTATTCTTTTTCCTCTTATATCATAAGTAGATATTTTAGACATTAAATGAGATGATTCTGCATAATCTAAACATTCATAAATTGTTTTAGAAGAAATAGGTATTTTTTCTTTCTCAAAAATATTCATCATATTAGTTGGAGAAAATGTCTGGCTTGGATTTGTCACTAAATATTCCATAACTCTTTCAAATAAATTTATATTTTTTATTGAATTTCTCTTCACAATATCTTTTAATACAATAGCATCAAATACATCCCTTAAATAAGTTTGCATTCCATCAGTTGTTTTAAAATCAAATCTTTGTGGCATTCCTCCCCAAAGTAAATAATCATTAAATACGTCTTCTAACTCCGATTTTTCATTTATTTTTTTATATTCCACAATCTCACTAAAAGCAAACGGATAAATTTTAAATGTAACATATCTTCCCGCTAAAAGGGTTGCCAACTCGGAAGATAATAATTTAGAATTGGACCCTGTTATAAAAATGGAAACATTTAAAGTTGATTTAAAAGAATTAATTGCCCGTTCCCATTCCTCAACCATTTGTACTTCGTCAAAAAATAAATAATATTTTTTCCTGTTAACAATTTTATCTTTTACAAATTTGTTTAAATCAATATAATTCTTAATAGAATAATATTCTGCATCTTCAAAATTTAGATATACAATTTGCTCTTCATCAATACCTAAATCTTTTAATTCATCTATTATTTGTAAAAGTAATACAGATTTGCCACATCTTCTTATCCCGGTAATTATTTTAATTATATCGATATCATAAAACTCTCTTATTTTGGATAAATATTTTTCTCTTTTTATCATATTTTTCACCTATAACTATTATATAATTCATTTAAATAAAAGTCAATTATATTTTCTTATAGGAAAATATAATTACAAAATGGTGTTTATATTTTCTATAATTTTTTTTAACATTTTTACCAAATTTAATATAGATACCTATTGTTTCCTATCTTTATAAAAAATATTTATTTTCGACTCACATTCAAAATAATCCCGATACTAGCCATACTTACTAGTAGACTACTTCCTCCATAGGATAGAAAGGGCAGGGTCACTCCAGTCACAGGAACCAATCCCACCACGACCGCTAAATTTAATATAGCCTGCAATATGATGCCGAAGGCCAGACCGAACACCAAATACTTCCCGAATAAATCTTTCGTTTTGAAAAATATCTTGAGAGCCGAATAAAAGATGATAAAAAATGCTGCACAAACGATGAGCACACCTGCAAATCCAAATTCTTCGCTGATGATAGAAAAGATAAAATCAGTCTGAGGCTCTGGTAAATAGAAATATTTTTGACGTGACTTCATGAACCCCATTCCGAGAAGACCGCCAGGCCCTATCGCATATAGACTTTGTATGATTTGAAATCCACTTCCCAAAGGATCGGTCCAAGGATTTAAAAACGAAACTATTCTCGCCATTCGATATGGGGCGACGATGATGAGACCGACGATGCCCAACAGTCCGACAATTCCACAGCCGACAAAAAACGATATCTTCGATTCACTTATGAATATCATGACGACGAGAGTGAGAGTTATGACCATACCCGTCCCAAAATCCGGTTCCAACATGATGAGACCGAAAAACAAGAGAATCAATCCCATGATCGGAAGAATTCCCGATTTTACACTTCGCATTTCCTTTTCGTTGCGCGACAAATACTTGGAAGTGAATATTATGAGTCCGATTTTAGATAACTCACTCGGCTGTATTCCGAGTCCTCCTATGCCGAACCAACTTCGACTTCCATTTCTGACCGACCCTATGCCGGGAATTAAAACGAGAACTAACAATACGAGACAGACGATGAGAATGTGATTCGCATACTTCTGATATATATGATAATCTATTTTTGAAAGTACATTCATGCCGATGAAACCTACTCCCAAAAAGATCACTTGCGAAATGAAAAATTTGTATTCGTTGCCAAACTTGTATTCTGCCCAAATGCTCGAAGCCGAATATATCATGATAGCTCCGAACATGGCGAGTGCCAAAACGACATATTTTAATATTTTTTCGGGCTTTTTATTCAAGATAACCACCTATATAAATTTTAGTTTTCCAAGCAATAAAAAAGACCATTTTTTAGGTCTTCAATTTTCTATTATAAAGTGGTATCTTTATAACCATACACCGTATATTATTCCGAACATCGCTAGGATGAAACCCGCGGCCCAAAACAATCTCACTATGTCGACTTCGTCCCAGCCCAATTCTTCGAAGTGATGGTGTAAAGGGGCTTTTAAGAATACTTTCTTTTTAAACTTTCTGATGGCGATTATCTGTATCAGACTAGAAAGTGTTTCTATGACGAATACTCCTCCGACAAATGCGAGCGAAAACTCGTGCCTCGTGAGTATTGCCAAAGTTGCCAATGCACCACCCAATGCCAACGAACCGGTATCGCCCATGAATACTTTTGCTGGATGTGCATTGAAGAGTAAGAAACCACCTAGCGAACCGATGAGCAAAAATGAGAATATTGCGAGTTCCTGATAGCCGTCTAACCAAGTCGTATTCCAGGCCATGAGTCCGAATGCCGCAAAGGCACATATCGAAAGCCCACCAGCTAAGCCATCGAGTCCATCAGATATGTTGACGGCATTTGTCGTCGCGACGAGAACTAAGAGAATGAATATACCGTAAGCCCATCCCATCGGAAAATTCCATCCGAAGAAGCTCAATGTCAAATCGCCCGTTCCGCCATAGCTGCGATATATGAAATAGAAGACGATGGCGATGACCACTTGAAGGATGAACTTTTGCCAAGACTTCAAGCCCTCGTTCCCGCTTATCTTATCATCTCTTTTCAACTTGAGATAATCGTCCAAAAATCCCAAAGCTGCATAGCTCAAAAAGACGAAAATCAATATTACAAGATTGTGTGAAATTTTGATACTGCCCCTCAAATACAATAAGAAGAGTGCCAAGATGGTAGGAATTATGAATATCAATCCCCCTAACGTAGGGGTCCCTTGCTTTTTCATATGCCGTTCGTTTATCAAAGTATTTATTTTTTGTGTAAATTGCATCTTCCGCAACAACGGAATGATTATGAAGCCAGTTATTACGGAGATGACGAATCCCAGCATAATAGCAAGCGTCGTTTTGGCTAATATCAACATATAAACTCACACCTCATTAATTAATTATACACCATTGCCTATAGTTAATTCTATGCCGATGGCCAAAAATTTACACATGCTTTACGTCGATATATAGAAAAGACCTATCTGATTCTCTGTTCATCGATAGGTTTCAATAAGAGCAATTTGCTCGTTTCTTTGTACAATGTGCCGTTCTCGGAAACGATACCATAATATGAATTATAATTCGGCAAAAAGTCTCCCGGATCTACACGATCCTTAACCTCGGCAAAATAATAGTTGCCGTTAGCATTGAGCTGTATGGCACCTCTATATTTTGGATTATCTTTCAAGCGCGGACTTACGAATCTGTAAAGATTGTGAGAAGGTTTTCCCGAAAGAAGCATATCCAATGTCGCCGTCCACCCACTGTATAGAGAAAGATCAGTCTGAACTAAGTAATCGACCAAAGACGAAGAGACAGTATACTGTCCAGGACAAATCGCATGATTGTAGATGCACAATCCCATATCGGGCCCCATGCGTTTATTGACAAAATTGATGCAAGAAGCACTCGAATAACGGTTGAAGTATGTACTGGCTATAGAATAGCATTCATCATAACGATTTATACTTCCAGGTTCCTTCAATCCTTGATAGTATTCCCCGCTTTCCAAAAGAACTTTGGCGACCATAACTTTAAATTGACGTTCTGTAATACTGTACTTATCCAAAACCATGCTCAGTTTTTCTTCATCGTCGAGTTCCCTTTTCTCTATTGTCCGTGCGAACGAAAGTGCGTCGATTTCATCTAAAACTCCAGTAAAATCTGTACAAATGGCTTCTGTATCGCTCTGAGTAGTCCCATCCAAAATCTCTTCGAACTCATCATCGATCAAATCATCTTGAACCTCTTCCGCATGATTTATAGCATCTAGGTTCACAGTTCTAGGCGACATCGAGCGAATATTAGATGAGGCAAGGCAGTTGCACAATATTATTGCTGCCAGGGCGACACTTATGTGTTCCGTCATGGCGAAGCTGTCGACCAAATCGTTAAATTCGACATCACTCTTCTTTTTTCCAAAAGGTCTCGTTAATGAATATTTTATTTTGGCTATATTCACATTGATTCCAGCAATACTTTTTTTTGCGTGCTCGGCTACACTCTCTAAAAATTTATTTACTTGATAACCGAAACTCTCCGTCAGAATCCTCTCTTCTTTCTTTTTCTCTTTTTGATATGTATTGCGATTGTTTTTATAACTTGCCTTTTTTAGTGCCCTTTTGTGAGCACGATAATTGTTCTTTTTACTCATTTTTTCTTCACCCCTTTAAAAAACGTCTTGTCCATTCTATTACTTTTTTCTAAAAAAGTCAATCATTTTTTCTTTAAAATGTTGACACTTTTTCTAATTAAAAAGAAGATACATCTTCTGTACCTCCCTATATTGTAGCATTTACTTTGCTATTTTACCTAATTTCTTATATTAAAACTGTCCTGTACTAAGAAGCATAAGGTGATTCCAAAGTTCCGTCTCCGCTCATCGATTTTGCATATTCGGCACTCAAGTTTATAACCGGCACAACAGCTCCAAAAGTATAGTTGATAGAGATATTGCTCAAGCCTCCATCATCGCCAACAATAAATACACCGGCATTAGGATCAGACCCTGCTTTAAAATAACAAGGTGAGAGGGAATAATAATTCTCGGAACGGTATAAATAATATTGTTTATTGGCACCCAACCATGTTCCTGAACCTGCAGCCACTATTTCATCCGCCGTTATTAATCCTACCGGATATGTTAATGCCCCGTTTCCTTTTTCTTCATCGCTTACTGTAAATGCATCATTCTTTTGCGAACATGTAAATATTGGTTGGATATTATTTTTTACCGTTAAACTTACAACATCATTTATTCTATATCTTCCGTATGCTCCATATGATGTCGAATTCTTTGCGTACCCTAATCCTGTATCCGAAGTCCATTGAGATATTGTTTTTCCTGGTGTTGTTCTATCGTTACAGAATAATGTATCACTTACATATTGTCCGTATCCTTTATCTTGTATATTTGTCTTGTACCATTCGTCCACGACTGTTTTTATGTCGCTGTTTGTTTCGCTCAATTGAGCTTGAGCTTTACTCGTACTTGCTGCACCTAGTGCTCCTCCAAACATCCATCCAACATACTTCGCGTCGTCCTCTTTTGAATTGTATACTTGCCCAACTCTCGCTAATCTGTCGGCACTTTCTTCACCGTTTGCATGAGGACTAGTCCCGTCATAGATTATACGTAAAGAACCGTCCCCGTTTAATCTTATTATTCTCCAATAAAATCCCGCAAATTTAACATAGTTGTTTTCTACGGCTCCACGGTAGTAATATGAAGTTCCATAGTCATCTTCCATCTCGAAGATTCCTTCACCGGTCGTTGCCGGACTATCGAACCCTGTCTTCACTCCTTTATTAGCCGCTATTATGTCACTTACAGGATTAGGTGCCACATAATTTATATCTTCTAATCCAAACTTAGAATTAAATACTGCACTCAAGTCTGCATCTTGATTTACATCATTCAAATAGTTAAGTGTTATCACTAAATTGTAATAATAAGTCTTGCCTACTGGAACAGATAGACTATTTGCTAATTCTTTTTTAGATGAATTTTTAGATTGCGGTACATTGGTTTTTTCTATTACTTCAGTAAAAGGTCCTGCCTCATTTTCTGAATAACTCAACGTATATGTTAGACTCTCTTCTGTATAAGTGTTGATTAAGTCTACCCAATACATCTTCACTTTGGCTTCTGCTGTTCCTGTATTCTCGATGGTAAATCTCTTTGTTACCGATTCTCCGAAGTTTAGTGAAGCTCCTGCTATTACTCCATAATCACTAAATGTCGCACTTACTGTTGCTGTGTTGATGACTGTTTGTACTGGTCTCATATCGCTTACCGTACTAAAATAGGCATACGAAATTGTACTTACTATTGTTAAAATCGATGCGATTCCTACCACTAAACAGATCGTTCTCTTTGTCTTTAAATCCATAATTCACTTTCCCTTTCCTTATCCAAATACTGTTAAACTTATCAATATGGTCTACAATACTTTATACTGCCATTATATCCACTCCCTGACCTTGCTGTCAAGCAAAATCGTCAGCTTTCCAAAAAAGTCGCCAAACCAAGTTGGGGCGACTTATTCATAACTTAGAATTATAGATAATTGCATCGATTACTATTCCGGTTGACTTGCCTTTATTACATTCGAATTGTCGGATTTAGTTGCAATCATCTTATCAACCAAGTCGGAAGCTTCGAAGGTATACTTGACTACGATCTGTGATCCATCTTCTGTTGCGGCATCACTAAACATGCCAGAATAATTGTTACATTTTGTTCCTGTAATTGTTATAGTCGTATTGAGTTTACTACAACCATTAAATATACCAGACATATCGGTGACATTGCTCGTATTGAAGTTGCTCAAATCTAACTCTAAATTTTCAATAGAATTTAAATTTTCAAATTCAACAAATAATCCTGCCGAATTACTCGAAGCTCTGACTCCTCCTTCTCCTTGGATGTATGCTGTATTTTGAGTTTAGGTAAAAATAAAAGTTGACAAGAAAAAATCAGAGAATGTGGAAAACTTTCTCTGATTTTTGTATGAGGTGGTAGTTGTCTTATATCTGAAATAGCACTCTCCATTCTTCTATTATCTTAATTTTATGATCAATTCACTTTAAATGTAAGTTATTTCGAACGTAATTTACTTTTTAATACTTGACTACAGTTTCTAATCCTTGAGCATCAACTTGATCGTGCCACCTTTTTTGACATAATAACCGGGTTCTGGACTCATATATAAGACGGTATCTCCTGATCCCGAATATTCCAATTTGAAATCTTTTAACAACTTGGATGCATCTTTCGAGGACATTCCTCTAACGTCCGGAAGTTTTACATAAGAATTCTCGTACCAGCGGTATTCCTTCGTCATTCCCTCTGTGTCGGGTGCGAATCCATATAAGTCTGCAGCTGTCATGAGCACATTCCTTGCGATTGGAGCCGATACTGTCCCACCGTATTGAGTGATTCCTTTCGGATTGTTGATGGCGACGTATACGACGATCTCGGGATCATTGGCCGGCATTACACCTATGAAAGAAAGAATGTAATTGCCGTGCAAATAGACACCGTTTTCCACCTTTTGAGCCGTTCCAGTCTTCCCACCCACGCGATAGTTTTCTATATATGCATTGCGACCACTTCCATTTGCCACGACACTCTCCAAAGCATACTTGACCATATCGGAAGTCTCTTTGCTGATGACCTGAGAAACGACCTGTTTCGTATTTTCGACGATGGTCGCATTCGTCTCTGGCTCGCTCACCGTCTTTACGATGAACGGCTTCAAAAGTTCTCCACCATTGACGGCCGCACTGACTGCCCGCACCTGCTGTATCGGAGTCACACTAATTCCCTGTCCAAAAGCTGTCGTGGCTGTCTCCACAGGGCCCATCTTATTCAAAGAAAATAGAATACCTGTACTCTCCCCATTCAAATCGATGCCGGTCTTTTTGCCGAATCCAAACCTGTTGACGTATTCGTAAAGCCTCTGTGTACCCAACTTCTGTCCCAACACCACGAATCCAGGGTTACAAGAATTCTCTACGACATTGAGAAAAGTCTGAGCCCCATGTCCACCACTTTTCCAACACTTGATGCGTGCATTCTCCACTGTTATCGAACCCGAATCGTAAAAAGTATCCTCGAACAAATTTACTTCTTTCTCTTCGAGAGCCGCGGCCAAAGTCACAATTTTGAATGTACTTACCATTTTGTGACCAAAAGAAAAGAATAATATTAATTATTCCCTTGCAATGCTTTTAGCTTATTGATTTGCCTATTTAATAAAACACAAAGTAAGTGGATTCTTTTATCTGATATGTGTGTAATACCTTGATACTCGTGTAATAAACCATCGAACCATTCTACTACTCCATCTAATTTATTTAAATCTATTCTTTTTATATCTTTGACAACTTTGATGATTTCATCAAATGGTTTTACTTCATAAAAGAATCTTCCTTCACCCGCAATTATAACTTCATCTTCACTATAATAAGGAACATTTAGGCTCATACCGTTATCGAAGATTGGAGCAACACTTACCCATATTAAAGTATTTACATCTCTTACAATTCCAAAATTATTTAAATGTCTGTCTTCATTCATAATTAAAAAATCTAAGATATACATATTTTCCAATTCTATTCTAGCATCTCTAATCCCGTTATCTTCTAGCACTTTAATATAATCTTCATAATCTTCTTCACTATCATGTCTTTTCATATCATTTCTTATTTGATAACAAGTGATGAGTTCTGTGTTTTTATCCATAAAACAAGGACATTTAGATACGACCATGTCTTTATAAGTATCAAGTATATACTCTACATGGTTAAAGCCTAAGCGCTTACATATTTCACTAGCTAAAACTTCATTAAATGGTTGTAATATCTCATTTTTGTATCCACCTTTGAGGAGATATCTCGTACCATTTTCGATAATCCATGCTTTTCTAAGCATTCCATCGGTTGTATTGTTGGGAGTTTTTAAAGAAGTTTCTCTTGTAATTATTTTACTGTTCTTTGATAGCGATGCTTCCATAAACTCTGAATAGTCAAATTCATTATCAAAAAAGTTAATATCATCATATAAAATATCACTGTCATATGGTTTTAGCCAATATTGATCTGATAAAGATAAACCAAAAGCTTTATCTAATAACTCACCAGGAACACTGATATCTAATCTATGCAAAAGCAAATCTAATTTATCACGCCATGAAGGAATACCACGACCTTTAAACCAATCACTTA
>CAZKKM010000064.1:0-9690 GCA_964553435.1 uncultured Muribaculaceae bacterium
AAATCACCTACAGTTGTAGGGATATCTTTCGATCCATTTCTATATATTTCTTTTATTAATATTGGGACTTCATTTTCAAAAGTTCCTCTTACGATCGGTTGCCCCTTGTTTATTATGACCGTAAACCCCATTACATCTTCGTTAGAAGAATTGACATAAACGACACGATTTACAGTTTTTTCTGTTTTTAAATCTTCGTCATAGTATTTGTAAGTTATATTATATGTTCCAACTTTTCCTGGATTTACATTACAAGAAGTGACCCTCAAATTGACTTTTGACTCATCGAAATAGTCACCTGTATACATTCTCGCTTGATCGGGATCGCCTTCTTTGTTGTTCATCAAATACAGCTTACTTTGAAATTTCTCGTAATCGCTATTCAACGGATCAGTAATCAGACCGGCATAAACATTGCTGTCTACAGAACACCAATCTTCATTTTCGCCATCATAATCGATATACAAATCTTCGGCGATGAACTTCCAAGCATCCGTATTTTTATCGACAGGATATATAAAATCCAAATAATCTCCCAAATCGAGTTTGACGCGAATCTTTTCTTCGTCCGGTATTATTTTACCAGTTTTAGCATCTTTTAAATCTTCCTTCAAGAGACCTTCATCTCTCAATTTGCCAATCGGAATATCGACGTATCCATATCCATTGAACAGATTTTCAACTTCTTCTGGATTGACTGAAACATAAGCATTGGCGGCCGATTTTATTTGGGCAACGATATCCATGTTGTCTTCTTCTTTTTGCTTGTTAATTGACTTAATCAACGACATCGTAAACAATCCCGCGACAACTACCAATAGCGAAATCACGACGATCAATTCGACTAAAGTAAAACCTTTTTTATCTTTCATCAATTCTCTCTCTCCTACTCTATTATTTATACTCAAATACTATCACTATCGAGTAAAAATGTCAATATTTTCATTTGATAAACCTCAGTTCTCTTCCATCCACATCATCCGTTACTTCTTCATAAAATATCGGTGCATGTACTTCAAAATCTTCTTCTAAGTTTTCAAAAGAAATTATTATAGCTAGTGTTTCATAGGCATAAAAATTTCTCAAATAAACACTAAATTCTTCGATCTTTCCATTGTTCACCAAAACATTTCCTACTGTATCTCCATTCAATTCATAATCGATAAACAGACTCTTGAGCATTTCATTTATTATTTCTTGAGACACGTGAGGATGATAATTTCCATCCTGCTTTGAAACATCGATTTTTTTCACTATCGAATACAAATCTCTATATGAGTATTCACTTTTTATTCGGTTAAAACGCCCCGCTTTTTGATAATAAATTTCACCATTCGTAACATACAAAGGGTTCATCGAGAACGAAGTATCGACTTGCGCAGTTTTTCCATCTTCCCTGATATCGATAGTCGTAGTTACTTTTTCTTCACCCTTTTTTGTTGCCTCGACTATTACCGAAACTGCACATCTTTCGTATGTCTTTCCTTTTATTCTCGAAAGTATAAACATGCATAAGATAACAGAAACTATGACAATACACACTGTCGATGATATTAAGATTATTCTTTTCTTATCATTCTTTTTCATTTAGCTCACCTGATTATCGAAAATATATTCTCTTTAGAATTTTCGCGTTTATATGGTCTATTCTTATTCCCTTCAATTTTCGAAGTATTGATTTTAAAGTCGTAATTCAATTTCTCAAAATGAAGCATAATATCCACGCGATCATAACCCTCTATATCCAAAATCGACATATTCATCGTGCTGATGTGATCATCTAAAATACTAAATTTTACAACCGAATTAGAACCGGTCTTTCTGTCGAAACAAAGAGCTGTCAAAACTCTGTTCATCACTTTTAGATCGAATACGGTCGAATAATTTTTATAATCACCCGTCGATTCTAAAAAATCAGCTCTCTTTATATTCCTCACTAGAATTTCATCTAAATCGTCATAAAATTGTTTGGGCACATACGTGTAGATAGTTTCTCCTTTTAAATACTGCAACTTATCGCCTATTAAGAAAGCTTCAATTTGTCCATCTTCATGTATTATTTTGCCATTTTCTCCATCGTATCTAAACCTGATAGATGTAGATTCGGATTTGCTTTCTTTAAATGAGTTGACTAATATCGATACCTCATATTTTTTATATGTTTTTAACTTGATATTGCTCCTCATCGTCGATCTTATCAAAAATAATATGATAGACAAAACTAAGGCTACGGCGATAGCAATAAGAATTCTCTTTCTCTTCATTTTATATCTTAAAACCTCCATTATATTTATTGATCTTCTAAAACGAAATTGAACTCGGAAAGATTTGAAGAATATAAATTTCTCAACCTCGTTATCATAGCATCACTCTTGACATAGACGTTTTTCAAATAATTATCGTCTTCGCTGGCAAGAAATGTCACCAACGCATTTTCATCTATTATTACATCGTCATCGACACCCAAATGAATATTCTTGAGTGCATCGTGAGGATCGGCAGCCAAAGCATATGCTTCGATCGTCTTAACCGAATTAGGTATATAAATATCTTCGACTGTAAAATTCGCATAGGCAAAAGAATCAGCTACAGTCGTCACACTATCCGGTATAGTATATGTTGTTTGACCATAATGCGTTGGAAGTCTGTATATGACCGTCTTGTCTTTGTTGAATAAAACTCCGTTCTCGCTCGTATATTCACTACTATCGATATTAAATTCGCTGATAATATTTCCAAGGAAATTGCTTTTTATATTCATCTCCGTAATATTATTAGAAAGGTTCAATACAAATTCTCTTTTGGAAGTTTCGTATTTTATCCACCCACTAAATGCACCATCGGCTATAGTTGTGACAGTAGATGGAACATTTAATTCGGTATGAAAAGAATAATAATCGACTGGCATCTTATAGAGTGTCATCATATCTTTCGTATAAAGTATACCATCTAAAGAAGTAAACCAATCATTCGTCTCGTCAACGGTGTATTCTCTCATGTTGTTGCCCAGTGAAAAGTTTGCTCCCAACTGTGAAACTTTCGGACCGAGCTTTAATGTGGTTGCTCTAATTCCGTCGAAAGCAAAGTTAGCTATGATTTCTAATGAATCCGGAAGAGTTAAATTTTCGATACAATTGTAAGCAAAAGCATAACTAGCTATGTTCTTAATTTTGGCATCGGGATCGAACGTCAAATATTTCAGATTATCGTCATCATAATCATATTGAGAAAAGGCATCATCACCTATGAGAATTAACGATGCGGGAATATTTAAAGAATTTACCTTATTATTTTTGAAAGATGCAATGCCGATAAATTGTAATTGGGAGTTCTCTTCGAATTCTATTTTTCGTAATCGCCTTCCCTTCGCTGTTTCACTAACATCTTGTTCGCCATCTATATCTGAGAAAAATGCATAATTCCCTATGTCTTGAACGGTGTTTGGAATAATGATCTCACTTAAAAGATGGTTTTTAAAAGATGAAGCTCCTATATTTAATAGGCCATCATTTAAATTGAGTGTTTCTAAAGAGGTACACATTTCAAATGCTTTATCTTCGATCTCGAGTACAGTAGAAGGAATATCTATGTGCTTGACTTTCTTAGCATAGGAAAACGACGATTCGCCTATTCTAGTCACTCCTTCGGGAATGATTATATTTTCTAAATTATATAATGCGTAGAAGATGGCATTGCCTATCTCGGTTATACCTTCGTTTATGATTACTCCGGTAATATACTCTTGATAACCTGGAGGTATCCAAGGCGGAATATCTCCATCACTTCCGGTATTATAATCCTTTGTAGCTCCTGTTCCATAGAGCATCAACGTATAATACTCATCGTTGCCGACTGCCATTCCTTCGGGAAGATCTTTATTTATATACAATACTGCGATGGCATCTTGTGGATTTTCCTTTCCGACATACCAAAATTTAAAAGAGTTGTACTTTCCGACCAATACAGATTTGACAGACATTTGAGCATTCTTCTTATCGAACTGATCGATGAATTCTCCCTCTTTGAGATCAAAATCGAACGATGAACCAAATTCTTTTCCGATAATTTCGATCTTATAATTGTATCCTTCTCTACCGAACTCATCTACTACTTCTATCGGACCATCGACCGACACTATCTCGGCCGCATCTGGATTGGATATGATGAAACTCTCTTTTGTAAGAATGCTATGCGATTCGCTCGGATCTGTACAAAGCATCGTAACGGTATTTGTCTCACCAGCATTTACACTCGTAAGAGGCTTCCTGAACGAACAAACGGGATCTTTATTTACTATTGCATTTGCAAAAAACTCTGTCCCATCATTATCCTCTGTCAATACGAGTTTATCGCCCGGTCTGTAAGAGACCGTAAGTCCATCCTTCGTCGTCGAAAAGCCCAACACTTCAAATCCATTTTTAACTTTAAAATCAGGAAAGACAACTTCGCAAGAGCTCGCATCTCCCGTAGTAGAACAAGTCAATTCCGAAGCATCTTTATCTCCGATAAAATCGGTATATGTCCCTTTTTTAGTCTCTATTGTGAAAGTCTTTCCTATGACATTCAATTCCAGCTTAACTTCGCCACACCTCGATCCTTTGATCGTCACAATGGTTTTTCCAGTCTTGATGGCATCGACAATCAACCGACTTTTATTCTCCGCATTCAAATCATAAGAATAAGTACCTGGATTATCGATAGTGACAGCTGCTACACTGGAGTCAGACGATGTGGCAGTAAGTGGACCAGAAGCATAATTGACAATTTCGATTGCTGTTCGTTCACCAGCAATGACATCATAAGGAGACTGTGGTATCTTTATATTATAAATATAATAATCCAAAGGAACAGTTATTCTACCATTCGATTCTTGCAAATCGAAATGTACAATTCCCGTATTATAGCCGACTTTATACTCGCCACCTATACTTTCCGTCAAAGCTCTTTTATGAGGTAACAACTCTTCATCGAATATATCTGCTACCGCCAAATTTGCATCGCTTATAGAAGAAATACTCAAAGTGCCAATATTCTGATATTTGATTATTGCTCTGCTATCATTATCTGGAGACTCCACAGATGAACAAATGTGCGAAACTTCGTTTTCTTCCTGATCTTGTAAAGAAAGCATAGTTTTTATGGTCTCGATGCCGATAGTATCTTGGCCACCATTCGAACCATTCACAGTAATGGTTGCTAACCCAGCATTTACACCAGGAGTAACCGTAACTGTAGATCCACTGACCGAACATCCTGCAACTCCATCGTCGCTCGAAACACAACTGAATGTTCCGGCTCCCACTATCTCTGTTTTAAACGATTTGCCACCTACGTAAATCTTTGCTTCATTATCTTTTACATACAAATTGGTTACTTTGATAGTCTTCTCTATTTTACCACATGGATTTCCAGTCAAAGTTAAAGTAGCTTCTCCAGTGCCGACAACATGAATGGTGAACGTTTCTTCTCCTGTCAAATTGATCGAACCACTTGCCTTGTTTTTGCTCGAAGAAACTTTTATAATATTCGCATCGCTGCTCTTTATATTGACAGAATCGTTTCCTCCATAATTTAATTTTATCGTCTTTGTATTTCCCAAAAGAAAATCGCTAGGAATTTGCTCTTCAGATTCCAAATAGTAAATTCTTTTTTCTAACTCAGCCTCTTGTTTACCATTTGCTTCTTTAATAGTCAATGATGCCTTTCCCGGTGCAGTCCCACCCATGGCCGTTAAAGTTGTTCCGTTGATGTCTCCGATTAAAACTCCTTCATCAGATGATTCCACACTCAATTCTCCAGCATTTTGAGATAACAATCCATATTGCTGACTTTTACCATGCTCGAGGCATACGTTATCATCATCATCTCGATCGATTTTCAATTCTGTATTGTAAATGATGAGAGTATATGTTTGACTCAACTTTTCATTTTTCGCTTCTGCAAATAAGGTTATTTTCACTTCCTTAGAAAAATCGGTAAAATGCTGATCGGTGACATTTATGATCAATTTTGTAGAACTGCTCGCATCGCAAGTAGCCAAATCAGGATTGTTTGAAACACAACTGAAACTGCCATTTGCGATTCCACTCTTTATGATGTTGATCTCGATTGGATCGCCACCGACATAACCTTTGCCTGAAACTGAACTCAAATTTAAAGCTGCTCCAGTTTCCAATTCGACCGCACTACATGAATATTTAGAATCATCGTCGACATATGTTGCTTCGATGCTGACACTGGCAGGGTTATAGCACATCAAAACTCTACCATCAAAAGGCTTTTTGGTGCTTGGATCTAAAACGTTATAATCGTCATCCTCTGCATCGATATATCCTCGCATGACAAGCTCACTTACAGATACTGAGCAAGAATTCTTAAGTTCTGTCGAAGAAGCTGCATTGACACAATTCTTATAATTGTTGATTGCTGCATTCCCATATTTTTCACCGACAGTTTCTATAGTCCTAATTTTCGATTCTTTTAAAGTTATATTAGATTTATCTGCCACATTGCTGACATTAGGAATGACCAATAGCAACAAAATAACTAAAATAGTTATAACTGCAAGCAATTCGACGATCGTAAAACCATTCTTCGAGGACATTCATCATCCCTACTTTCCTATTATAATTATAACAATTTTTTTTCAAAAATCAAGGATGTCATATGAAAAAAAACTGTTGGAAAAACAGTCTCTTTGATTTACTTTCACTCGCGATCCAATATTTCATCTTTGTCCTCTTGTATAATTCCATAAATGTTTATAGTATAATCTGTACCTTCTGCATTCATTATGGGCACTCTGATTTCGATAGCCTTTCCATCGAGTCTTCTAATATGAATCACTTCACTTGCATCTATTATGCCATCTTTGGGTATCTCTCTCACTACATTTGTTATTCTTTCGTTACTTACGACGTTATCCGTCACATCGGCATCGTAAGCATAACTCAAATGATATGTTCCCTCGCTATCGAGATACATCTTCAATACCTTTTTAATCTTTTGAGATAATTTGGTGGGTCTATAAGCATTAAAAGTCAAAATCACTTCGCTTTTGTTACTGACACCTTCCTTATATTCGACATTTAACAAACCGTATTTATCGATGTCATCTCCGATGCCTCTTATGAATGTCGACACTAACATATCGTAATCAGCTTCTGCCTTACTAGTATTGTAAGTTCCTCTCACATTTACAAAAAGCGACATTAAAAATATGAGAACAGCAGAAATGAGAGCGAGAGAAACGATTATCTCGACCAAAGTAACTCCACTTTTATTCAGTTTCACATCATTCACCTTCTACTTCCAAAACGCAAATATGCATACTCATATTCATTTTCAGAATAATTGTTTTCAGATTCATACATGACTACCATTATCCTGTAAGCATCGACATCCATTTCGGCATCGACAGACTGTAAATATTTCTGTGTCGTCGGCTCTAAAATGTTAAAGTGTCCTGTTTGCAAAACACTCTTGTCCCACAAGGCAAAATATATACCTTTAACTTTCATAAAAGCAAATAAGTCGTTGCCATCTAAATTCACATCTTTACAAGATGTGAATTGTGGTAAAAGATCGCTACAATATGCTGTGACATAATCGCTTCCCATAAAATTTTCTATATCTACTTTTTCCTCCAAAAATTCGCGAATTATTCGTGATTTGTAAATGTATTCTGTATTATCGTGGAGAGATTTGCTATTTACATCGATTAAAATTTTACTATAAGCACCGAACAACACTAATAAAATTACACACAATACCGTGACAACGACAATCGTTTCCATGAGAACGAATCCTCTATTATCATTATTCATCATTCGGTCCACCTCACGACACAATTTATATCATCTGTAATGTTCTTGATGAACAAATGAGCTTCCGGTCTTTCATCTGACAAATCGATATTCTTTTCGACATTGGCACTAGTTGCAAACCATTCATCTTTCTCTCCATTGCAAGTGACAGTCATAGTTGTAAGTCCTTCCTGCGCTATCATTTTGAGTTCCAAATCGCTGCCTCCATCCAAATCGGCTTCTCTCAGATAATTTATAGTTCCATCGAAAAATTCGATATTTTCATCCATCCATCGTGCTGTAGGTTCGTTCCCTATACCGAAATGCTCTGTCAAGTTGATCAAGGTCGCATTGGTAAAATAAGCTTTATCGTATCCCGTCGCACTATAACCTATTACGAAGGGTTTAGAATCAGTCGATTCTTCGGCATAAAACACAGTCGAAGTATGATCCCAAGTCCCATCCGTATTTTTAGTTATCAAAGAAACCATCGGTTCGACATAAACCTGAATGGGAGCTGTTTCTGTTTGTGAATAATCTATGCTGAAATAATATTTCTGGTTTCTCACCAAATGAACATTCTGATATATATAAGAGGAAGATGCAACATTCGTCAGTTGAGAAGTATTTCTAGAAAAGCTGGTAGATGAAAAATCTAGTGTTCCTTGTGTATTCCACCATTCGGTGCTATTGAAGCTTCCGTTTTGGACGAGATTGGTAAATGCCTGACTCTTTTGACTGAGTGTATTGCCTTCCGCTCCATAGATGACGAAGGAAACACTATATTTTTTAGTATTTAATTCGCTCAATGCCTCCTCGTTATAACGAAGAAGAATAGTCTTGTTAGCTATATAATTGCTCAACAAAGCCGCTATGATTGCTATGAAGACTAGAAAGAAAGAATATATTAACGATGTTGCAATGAATCCATCCTTCTTCATGATACCATCCCTATTCTCATTAAAAAAATTATAGCACAGTTTTGACCATTTGTATATATACACAATCTTTAAAAAACAGAATTATCTCACACAAAAGAGAAAGGTTTCCCCAAATCTATCAATCATCTTATTATTGTAATCTTTCTTTTTGTCCACAACAAAAAAAGGCGAAATCTCCTAAATAGAAGTCGCCTATTCTACCTTATCTTGTAGTGGTTCCCCGAGCTTCCATCTCCGTCAACAATGGCGACATCAGATGAAAGATACACTGTCGGGCGAACTGCACCGGGCTTTTCTACAATAGTGTTAGTTCCTATATATCCATTTGAAAATACGAGGAATGCCAGGTCTGCATTGACAGTACGCGAAGATAATGTCCATTGAGAGGCATTGTTAAATAACCATCCGTTTGCTGGAGTTCCTGTATCACAACTATATCCGTCTGTATAACATGTATCATCTACTCCATTTGCATATGAATATACATAATCACTTGGATATATTAATCCCACTTTTGCTATTATATTTGTTGAATACTCCGGAATAACTGTAGTTCCTCTTTCGAAGTTATAGTAGTCTAATCCCCCCAAATTTTGAACAGTGCTTGATCCTCCTAGATACCATTTCACATTCGCGATTTGAGACCGGGCTGTAGCACTTAAACCTTTGACTGTAGATGTACTCGCATAACCTCCCATCTGATTATAATAATCACCATTTAGCAAAGTCTTTAGGCTTGCTTTGCTCCATTCATTTATATTGTTAGAATCCCAAAGTAAGTCTCCAATAGATTCGTCACGAATGAGCTTCATTAACTGTTTTTTTTCTCCGCTTTCGGTTTCTACTGTGAATACTCCTATTATTCTCCATGTCTCATCGTTGAAGTCGATATAGTTATTCGGACTTGCGCCTATATAACGATAATCTCTTCGTTCTTCTTCAGA
>CAZKKM010000065.1:0-9490 GCA_964553435.1 uncultured Muribaculaceae bacterium
TATCTTGGGGTAAGGGGAAGTCTGCTCTTTTTTTGATTTTTTGTTTTCAGGTTATAGTTCCTTCTTTCTAAATAAAAAAATCACGAATTTAAGGACGAACTCGAAGTCCGCGGTACCACCTTAATTCATGATAAACATGCTCTTTATCCTTTAACGCAGGTCTACGTTTGAACTCCAAAACCATGTTCAGTCTCTTCGGATACTATTTTCCACCAACCAATAGTTCTCTATATTCTTTTGAAGACTTACTCTTTTCTTCGCCGTTCATTAGGTAAATGATATCATATCGTACGATATAAATCAATAGTTGTTTAACTGCTTTTCAATTAAATTTGCAAATATTTTCACAATATGAAGATCGCCTGGGTCTTTTTCTTTGTTATACTCTATGAGAATTCCCGTTCTATCGCCGTCGATAATGATGGGTACGTAGTTTGCTTGCCCCATAAGAATTGCGTCATCGATGAGATAACGAACAGTATCATTTCTTTTTTCCTTACAATTCTCTATGAGATTTTTAATATCTTCTCCAAATTTTTTATTTACGAATATTGGCTCTGTTGCCGCTAATATGCTTTCTCTAGTAGTCAATATGTAGTCATTTTTCGTTATTCTCGATCCTATATCTAAAAGGTAAGAAACGTATTGGGTGATATCAGGTAGAGCTGAATATTTTTTGATGCGTATCTCGTCTCCTTCGATATATATTTCGAGTGTTTCGCTCGTCGAAATATGTAGTTTTTTGCGAATATCTTTTGGTATTACGATTCTTCCTAGTTCATCTATTCTTCTAATATTACTGTTTTGTATCAACGTTATCACCAACCAGTATTATTTTAAATGGAAACGAGTTTTTTATACATCAATTTAATTGATTATTTATCGTATCTAAAAGTTCATAAATATAGTACATGTAATTCTTTTTTATCAAGTTAGTATTAAGCGAGATGCGTATTTGTCTGTTTTTGTAGGAAATTTCAAATTTAGGACATATGTTATAACTTTGAAGAAAGAGTTTTTCTCCGTCGATTTGGTTCGAAATTTCTTCTGGAAGAACTATTGTAATTCGTTTTTGTTGTTGAATAATGTTTTTAATACCCAATGTATTCAGTAAACCTTCTGTACATCTTTCGAGCATATAGATTTCCATGTTTTCGTCGATTTTGCCAAAACGGTCTTCGAGTTCAGCTTTGACAGCAAGAAATTCGTTGTGATTCGAAATAGAGTTGATGAGCTTGTGTATTTCTATTTTTATACTTTCATCTGAAACGTATTTGTCATCGATGTGAGTGGCAGTATTGAAAATCGCATTATTATCTTCAGGTTCTTCTTCAAATGTTCCTTCAAGCTTACTGACTTCTTCGTTGACCATTTTTGTATAGAGATCGAGTCCTACGGCATCAATGAAACCTGCCTGTTCACTTCCTAGAAGGTCGCCTGCTCCTCTTATGGCAAGATCTCGCATGGCAATTTTGTAACCGCTTCCAAGTTCGGTAAATTCTTTTATGGATTCCAACCTTTTCATGGCTGTTTCCGTGAGCAATCGTGCTGGTTTATACATGAGATATGCGTACGCGATTTTGTCACTTCTTCCAACTCGACCTCTAATTTGATAAAGTTGACTTAATCCAAAGCGATCTGCGTCGAGAATTATTATCGTATTTACATTGGGAATATCGATGCCTGTTTCGATAATGGTCGTACAGATGAGAATATCGTATTTTTCTTCGATAAAATCTTCCATTATTGTATTGAGATCGTCTGCGGGCATTTGTCCGTGAGCACATATGATGCGTGCCTCAGGTATGAGAAGTGACAATTTATCTTTAAAACTTTCAAGTTCATCGATTGCATTAATCAATACAAAAGTTTGTCCGTGTCGAGTAAGTTCTTTATAGATTGCATCTTTTATGATGAGCTCATTTTCTTCGATGACGTATGTTTGAATGGGGTAGCGATTTATCGGAGGTGTATCGAGAACCGAAAGACTACGAAGACCGCTCATCGCCATTTTTAGTGTTCTTGGAATAGGTGTTGCCGATAAAGTGAGAACATTGACATCGTTTTTAAGTTTTTTGATTTTTTCTTTGTGAGTGACACCGAATCGTTGTTCTTCATCTATAACTAGCAAACCGAGTTTTTTATATTCGATTTTTTCGTTAAGTAATTTGTGGGTCCCTATGACAATATCTATTTTTCCAGATGCTAAGTCTTCCATTATAGCATGTACTTTTTTTGTAGATATGTGACGATTCAAAAGCTCAATGCGAACAGGGAAGCCAGAAAATCTTTCGAGAGCACTCGTATATTGTTGTTTTGAAAGTATCGTAGTTGGGCATAGATAAGATACTTGAAATCCATTGATGATAGTTTTAAACATAGCACGAAAAGCAACTTCGGTTTTACCGTATCCGACGTCTCCACATAATAGTCGATCCATTGGAGCCGAGTTTTTGAGATCAAAATCTATTTCTTTTATAACCTTATCTTGATCAGATGTCAAAGTAAACGGAAAATCGAGAGCAAATTTTATTTCATCGTCATAGTCTTTGTAAGGTGTTCCGATGGCCTGGGTCCGGTTTCTATATAGTTCGAGTAGTTCGCCGGAGATATCTCTTATTCTCTTCCGTGTTTCGCTTTTCTTTTTAGCCCACGATACACTGTTGAGTTTGTTCAGTTTTGGAATGCGTCCACCGCTTGCTGAATACTTATATAAGCGATTTATTTTATCGACTGGAAGATAAACTTTATCTTTGCCTTCATATTCCAATTCAATATAATCTTTGAGGTAGTCTCCATTTTTGATGGTTTTTAACCCTCGATAAATGCCTATTCCATGTATCTCATGAACGACATAATCACCATCAGCCAATTCTGTATATGTCTTTATTTTTCGTCCAATTCTTATCGTGTTTTTATATTTAACATCTGTTCGAGCTGTTGCTTGTATGTCTGCGGCTGTGATGACAATATGTTTTTCAAAAACAAAGCCTCGATTGATTTTAATATCTATGAGATTTATTTTGTTTGGATATATGTTATCAGCATCCGTTATAATAATATCTGGGAAAAGGTCTATTATTTCTTTTTTTTGTTTATTCGTATCGAGAGCAAAGATTACTGTGTTTTTCTTTATTTCTTTTCGGCAAAATGTCACAAGTTTTTCAAAATTACCTTCAAAGTTTTCCATTTCCTTCGATATGAATATCAGTGAATTGTCACGGTCAATTTGATTTAATGTTTCTATTTTAAATTCTTTGGCTTTCACAATTTCATCGTATTCGAACATATACTTAGTATTCAGTCCTTTACTCGTATTATATTCGAACATTTCGTAGGCCAATTTATTGTATGATGTGATAACCCGACTTTCATCGATCAAAAATAGTGTTTCATTGTCGAGGTAATCCATGAGAGAATTAACTTTTTCAAAAGTCGATTCATCGAATTTTTTAATGACGATTTCATCGAGATGTTTGGTTGTCCGCTGGGTATTTTCATCAAATTCTTTAATAGCATCGAGGTTATCGCCAAAGAACTCTAAGCGAACCGGTTTTTCGGCATCGATAGGGAAAATATCGATAATAAATCCTCTGACGGCATATTCGCCTGTCGTCGTTACAAGGGATTCGCGTTTATAACCAAAACTTTCGAGTTTGCTCATAATTATTTCCCGGGAAATAATTTCTGTGTTCGGTTGAAGAATCAGATTTTGTTCTTCGTCTTTTCCAGGTAAATATTTTAAATAACCCATGAGCGATGTTACGACTAGATGTTTTCTTTTTTCTTGAAGCAATTTTTCGAGAGTTTCTAATCGCTTTATTTTGAGATCTGGTGAGGCGGCTAATGCTACAGAAGCTAGAAATTCATCCATCGGAAAAAACAGAACATCGTCTACATATGCCTGTAATGCTTTAAAAAAGTTATTAGCTTCGTATAGAGAACTAGTAAGAACCACGACATTTTCATCGGATTGTTTGAAATAATTTGCTATATAGATTGCATCGAGTTCTTGTGTTAATCCATATACATAGCTGTTTGGGGTATATCTGAATTTTTCTGTCACAAATCTCATTTTGTTTCTCCATGTATGATATTTTTTGTTGAGGTAATTTTGTTTGAAATGAAGTCGTCGATCATATTAGGTGAGTCCTTTATAATATTCTCAATAATGTTTTTTTCTTCTTTTGAAAAATTTCCTAAAACATAATCTTTTGTATCCCGAGATTTGTCATTCGAAATTCCTATCTTATATTGAAAGAATTGCTGTGTACCGAGTCGATTTATGATCGATTTTATTCCATTGTCTCCTCCAGAAGAACTATCAAATTTAATGCGTGAATGACCAAGTGGTAAATCGAGGTCGTCACGAATGATCAGTAGATCTTTGGGTTCTATTTTATAATAATCGACAAAAGGTCGAACGACATTACCAGAAAGATTCATATAACTTTGAGGTTTTAAAAAGATCACTTTTTCGCCTAATATAACTTTTTCTAGGTAAAGTCCATTAAATTTGGAACTCATCTTTTCGTTTTTTAAATAATTATCAATTATCATGAATCCGACATTGTGTCTCGTGTTTTCATATTGTTTTCCTGGATTACCCAATCCACAAATCAATTTCATTCGTTTTCCTCCTCAAATATTCCTTTGTACGTCTTTAGTCCTTCAATGCAAATACTAAAAATTTTAGGATCACTTTTTTTATAGCGCGAAGCTTCGATAAGAAAGAATTCGGCTTTTTTGTCGGCTTTGGTAAAGATAAATGTTATATTTCTAATGCCAAATTTGTTTTGTTCAAGAAGTTTTATCGTTTCAAGAAGTCTTTCTATACGATGAACGAGATAAAATGAGCCGGTCTCTTTGAGATTGTTTTTGGCTGTCTTTATCACTTTTTCTAAATTGATAGTTATTTCATGTCTTGCGATACATTTAATCTCATCGGTATTTTTTTGTGACGTTGCATCGACTTTAAAATAAGGCGGATTGCACGTGACTATGTCGTATTTCTGTGGCATCAAAATGTCCGCGGCATTGGCATTATAGACTTTTATTCTATCTTCCAATTTGTTTTCTTGGATGCTTTTTATTGCCAACAGATAAATAGGCTTCTGTATTTCGATTCCATCTACACAAATAGTGTCATTTCTTTTACATAGAATGAGTGGAATTGCGGCATTGCCGCTACATAAGTCCATTATTCTGTCGTGAGGACGTATTTTTACATATTCAGCCAAGAGTATAGAGTCTAGACTAAATTTAAAATAATCTGTGTTTTGGTATATTTTGAAACCGTAATCGAACAAATCATTGAGCACTATCAATCTACATTCACCTTTTCAAAAGTATTTTCGTTTATTTTGACAGTATATGTTTTTTGGAGAATATTTACTTCTGTAACGACCGCTTCTTTATTATTATACATTACCTTTTCGCCGATTTTTGGAAGACTCTTTCTATTTTGTTCATACAAATCGTTTTCATAAGTAAAGCAACATAATAGGCGCCCGCAGGATCCATTGATTTTTGAAGGGCTCAAAGCTATATTTTGATTTTTTACCATGTTGATATTGACTGTATTCATGTTTTGAAGATGGTTTTTGCAGCACAGTGTTCGACCACACATGCCTATTCCACCTATATTTTTGGCTTTGTCACGAACACCAATTTGATGGAGTTCTATTCGAGTATGATATTTGGTGGCAAGCTCTTTTACTAATTCTCTAAAATCTACTCGTTCATCTGAGACAAAATTGAATAGTAGAACTTTTCTATCAAATGTATAACTAGCATCTATTAAATTCATATTTAGGCCTAGTTTTTTGACTATTTCCTTCGTATCACGCAATGCTCGCGTTGCATCTTTGATATTTTTAAGATATTTTTCGAAATCTTCATCGGTTGCTTTGTATTTTATTTCCTTCAAATTTTTATTGCTTGTCGTATTATCTTTACAGATTTTTTCGATTTCTCCTAGTTGAATCCCCCTATTTGTTTCTACGATGACTTTGTCACCTATGACACATTCATCGTTAGATATAAAATTATATACTTTTCCGCCTGTTTTAAATTTCACTCCTACTATAATCATTTTATTTCACTTCTTTCAAATCGAAGAACATCTTTTCTATAAGAAGGCTCGAATTCATATTTTTAGTCAGCCTATTTAGCAATACATTCATATATTTTGCTTTGGCGATGAGATGTTTGTAATCGTTGTTTTTTCTAATATATTCGATAACTTGTTTATCTAAATTTTGTGAACTCTTCAAATTACAGGCCATATTATAATAGTCTTTTAATAAATTTTCAATACTAAGAGCATTTTCTTTAAAATCTTTGTTCAGTTTAGCTTTATAAAGTGTCGGATGATCTCGATTTTCAATAGCATATACTATCATGTTAGTTATTTTAAGCACTTCTTCGGGAATTTCTTTGGCTTGTGGATTCGTTTCGTACATGAGACAAATATCTTCACACCGAGACTTTATTGTTGGCAAAAGTAAATCTGCATTTTGAGTAACTAGAAATCCGATGACATTGCTATTCGGTTCTTCTATCGTTTTCAATAATTTGTTAGCTGAATTTTCATTCATATCTTCTGCGGGTGCTATTATATATGCAATATACTGTGAAAGAACAGGTTTAGTTTTGAGTCGATTTTGCAATTCCATTATCTTTTCATTTTTGATTATTTTATCTTCGCTTCTCACAATTGTCAATTCCAAATATGTTTCTTCTTTTATTTGGTTTGCAATAATCGAATCCTTAGGTGCAAGAATTTGGATAAGTAGTTCTTTAATATCTTCTATACACAGTTCAACATCGTTTGTTTCAACTAAAAAAATATGGGAATTAATATTCTCATCGAATTCATTTTTTATTTTCTTCAATGCTTCTTTTGCTTCCATTTTACCTCTTCTATATCAACAATAAACCTACTATGATAAACAGTCCTGGAAAGCCTAAAATTGCCACCGACGAAATCGTATAAAGATTTATCGGAATAAATATTTTTAAGCTTTCCATAATTATATTAAATCCGTATAAAACTGCAAATGCAAAAATAATTTTTTTGGTAATCTTTATCATCAATTTCATATATATCGATAAATAGTATGAGTCGTATTATTCTTTTATGCCACTTCTTTACGATCGTACAGTGCTCTTTCCAGTGTCATGATGTCGAGATAATCAATTTCTGCTCCGACTGGAATTCCATAAGATAACCTAGTAACCTTTATGTTTTGATTGGCTAAAACTTTTTTCAAATACAGTGTTGTCGTATCTCCTTCAATCGTCGGCTTGAGAGCTATTATGACTTCAGCATTTTTTAAATTTTTACACCGAGAAATGAGTTTTGAAATATTTAAATCTTGTGGATTTATGCCGTCTATTGGCGAAATCAATCCTCCAATTACATGGTAAACACCATTATATTGTCCGGTTTTTTCAAAAACAAAAATGCTTTTATAATCTTCTACAACGCATATCAGATTGTGGTTACGAGTGGAATCTTGGCAAATTGGACAAATCTTTTGATCAGTTAGATGTCCGCATTCTTCGCAAGTTTTGAAGGTATTGTTTACCTTATCTATTGCTGCGGCAAAATCCTTTAGGTCGTCTTTGTCCATTTTTAATAGTGCCAGCGCGTATCTTTCGGCTGTTCTATCTCCAATTCCTGGTAGTTTTTTAAAATATTCTATCAGTGTTTCCAGAAGTTCCGGATAAATACTCATCAGATAAGTCCACCGAGTTGCTTGCTGTAAGCACCTAGTTTATTTTCTATCTCTTTTTCGATTTGTTTAAAGGCATCGTTTAGTGCGATAGTCATCATGTCGGCAAGCATTTCTTTGTCTTCGTTTAAGTCACCTGTGTATGTGATATCTATTTTGCTAATTTCCTTTTTTCCATTCATAGTCACTGTCACCCATTCCGATTTTCCAATAAATGTACTCATGTATATTTCTTCTTGCTTTTTAGTAATTTCTTTTTGCATTTTTTGGGCTTGTGCCATTAAATTTTGTATATTCATTTTTCCCTCCTATGAGATCTCCACTAATTTTTCTGTAAAGAGATCTTCTGCTTCTTTTTTTACTTTTGAGTCATCTTCTGTTTCTTTTGGCTCTTCTATATATGTATATTTTTTGTTGTTTTTAAGATTGTGAATATATCTTTCTTTTTTTTCTTTCCATTCATTAGTGGAAAGAGCAACAACTTTGATTTCTTTTATACTCTTTCTCAATTCTTTTTCTATTTCTTTTCTTTTTATGTTGAAAAGATCTGCAAGTGAGCTCTCTTCAGCGGTAAATATAGTATATGTCTCCGACGAGGCTACTGGAGTGTATTCTCTTGTGTCGATGGATTTAATTTTACTATCGTCTATTTTTGACCATATATCCGTTACATTTTTAAGTGCATTTTTCGTAGCTTCGACAAAACAGTTGTTGACTCTTATATCTGTCAGGGTCATCTTTTCTTGCGTTGAGGATGAGTTCTTTTTTGTATCTTCTTCTAACGATGGCCTTTCTTTATAATCTCTTTTTGGTTCCGATGTTTTGATTGTTTCTTTTTCTAATGGTTTATTTTGATCTATACTATCAGTTCCAATGTTTTCTAGGAAGCACAGTTTTATGATAGTGAATACATTTTCATTTATGCGAGCATCGATATAACAACGGTTTAAACTTTCTATTAGAGTAGCAATTGTCCGATATGAAAATTCGTCATTTTTGCCAAGTTTTATTTCAATAGCTGTTCTTTCTAGGTAGCTGATCATTCTTTTTATCAGTTTCTGTGCATTTATTCCCGACTTTTCATAGCTTTCTATTTTATTTATAATATCTTTTATATCGGAATTTTTCATCGCTTCGAGCAATTCTTTTACTGCTCTATTGGATATCATGTTGTAGTCTTTTAAGACTGTATCCACTGTTATTGTGTTTTTGGTTTTCGATGTTTGGTCGAGTATACTCAAAGCATCTCTCAGGCATCCTTCACTCAGCTCATATATTTCTTCTAATACCCCCTCTTCGTAATCGATATTTTCTTGGCCGCAGACATATTTTAAGTGTTCTATCATGTCTTTCTGTGCTATTTTTTTGAAATCATAACGTTGGCACCTCGACAGGATCGTTATTGGTACTTTATATACTTCTGTCGTCGCCAGTATGAAGATGGCATGTGCTGGGGGTTCTTCTAAAGTTTTTAAAAGAGCATTGAAGGCTCCGGTTGTCAGCATGTGGACTTCATCTATTATGTATATTTTGTATTTGGATTCTGCTGGTGCTAGGGTAATATTATTACGCAACTCGCGTATTTCATTTACTCCATTGTTCGATGCAGCATCTATTTCGATTATATCAGGTGATGTCGCAAAATTTTGACAGTTAGTACATTGCCCGCAGGGTTCACCGTTTTGATTGTCTGTGCACGTAAGTGCTTTAGCTAAGACTTTAGCAGTCGATGTTTTACCGGTTCCACGAGG
>CAZKKM010000066.1:0-9393 GCA_964553435.1 uncultured Muribaculaceae bacterium
CCTCCTTTTTATCTTTTCATAGTATTGTATGGTAAAAATCATTCAAATGTTCTCATTTGCTTGTATTTTAATTCTTAAAATGATATGATATTTATTGTTAGGGAGGAAAAAATGAAGAAAAAAATAATTTTAGCAGTGATGATGGTCACTTTACTTACTGGATGTGGAAAAACTATTCCCAAATTGGAAAACGGCCAAGAAGCGGTAGCAAAATTTTCCGACGGTTCGATGATCAGCATAGACGATCTCTATGGAGAGATGAAGAAGACTGCATCGACTACACTGATGCAAATGATCGACAGAAAACTCTTGGAAGCAGATTACGAAGATAAGATATCTGAAGCAGAAGAAACAGCCAAGAACCAAATAGAAGCTATGAAGCAATTCTACGGAAAAGACGAAGATGGAAACTATAGTGAATCTAAATTCTTGAACGTTCTTGCCAATTCGACAGGATACACTTCTATCGAAGAATATCAAGATTATCTTAAATCAAATTACCTGCAAAAATTTGCCGTCGAAGATTATACCAAGACGATCATCAAAGATAAAGAAATAGAGGATTACTACAAAAAAGAAATAGTTGGAGACCGCGATGTCTACCATATTCAAATCGTACCTGAAACCAAATCCACTTCGACCGATACCGAAAAAAAAGAAGCTGAAGAAAAAGCTCTCGAAGAAGCAAAAGCACTCATCGCCAGACTCAAAAAAGGCGAATCATTCGAAGATATTGCCAAAGAAGCATCAGACGACGAGGCCACTAAAGAAAACGGCGGAAGCTTAGGTTTCATCAACAAAGGCTCATACGGAAGTGACGAATTCGACAAAGAAGTCTATGCTCTAAAAGTAGGAGAATTTTCGAACACTCCTGTCAAGACCACAGCCGGCTATGAGATAGTCTACGTCAAAGAAGAAAAAGAGAAAAAATCGCTCGATGATGCAAAAGAAGAAATAATCGATACTCTCGTTGAAAAAAAGATGAACGACGATGCTACCTTACAAGTTACTGCTGTCAAAGAACTTCGTAAAAAGCATGGTGTCGATGTCATAGACTCCGAACTCGATCGTGCCATCGAAAGATATATGGATGCTTGGATGAGCAATGCTCAAAGCCAAAACACTAGTTCTTCTAAATAACCACTTGGTGGTTTTTTTTTATCTTTCTTTGTGTTATAATTTACGTAGAATAGGAGACAATAAAAGCATGGATATCAATCAAATATTACTTATAATAATCGTCATATTGGCTAGTATCGTCGTCATCTTCGCCGTCTACTTTTTACTCAACTATCTCTTCAATATGAAACGCGAAAAGAAAATCGACAACATCTTCGATCCGACTAAATTGGTCGAAGAGCAATCCCTCATGAATATTCTCGATGAGAAGAAGAATTTGGAATACAGTGTTCCTACCGATAAAGAAAGATTTGTCACCAACGTCGAAGAAGTCAAAGTCGTCGCGAATAACTCGCTTACTCGTGAACAAAAAGTCAATCCCTTCGGTGTAGACATGACCATACATGACAAAGAGAATAACTCTTTCGAAATAAAAGACTCAGACAATCAAAACAAATTCATAAACTAAAAAACCTTTCGTATCTCATGCGAAAGGTTTTATTTATCTTTAAACCGCTTCGTAAGGCGATTCCATAGTTCCTTCTCCAACCAAGGTACTTGTGTATTCGGCGGAGAGATTTATGACAGGTGCAACAGCCATGGACTCACCAACACCGACACATCTCGCTAACAATCTGCCATCCGTATAAACCATAAACATATATGCTTCATCTTTATAATAAGCAGGTGAACTTAACCAATAATAATTGCCTGGTCTATATAGATAATAATTTTTTGGAGAAGTATTATTATATTTCCCACTTCCTGCAGTTATTATTTCATCTATCGATATCAATCCTACTGGATATGTAAGCTCTCCATTTCCCTTTTCTTTATCGCTCACCGTAAACGCATCATTTTTCTCAGGACATTTGAAAGACGGATTACTAGAATAAAATGTACCTGATCTCGCATGAGGGCCATAAGCTGTAGGGTTATTACCATACCCAAGTCCAGTATCAGGACTATAGTTTGTTACATCTTTTCCGGGTGTACTTCTGTCATTACAGAATAAAACATCTGCAACTGCATTTCCATATCCTGCATCTTCGATGTTTGTCTTATACCATTCATCTACTGCCTTTTTAATATCGGAACTTTCTATATTAGATTGAACTTCTTCTTTACTTGTGCTCGCTGCTGTTCCTGCTGGTCCATACATCCATCCTACATATTTTGCATCATCGTAATTAGCATTGTATACTTGATCGAGATGCGTAAATCTATCGCTACTTGATTCTCCGTTTGCATGAGCTTGCGTCCCATCGTATATTATTCTCAAAGATCCATCCCCGTTGATTCTGATTATTCTCCAATAAAATCCTGCAAATCTGACATAGTTGTTTGTCACTGCTCCTCTGTAGTAATAACTCGTTCCATAGTCGTCTTCAATTTCGAAGATACCTTCATCAGTCGTCGCAGGACTATCAAATTTTGTCTTTTTTCCATTTGAAGATGCAATAATCTTATTGCTTATAGAAGATAATTTATAATTTATATCCTCCAACCCAAAATCTGTATAGAATACTGCATTCAAATCTGCATCCTGATTTACATCATTCAAATAGTTCAATGTCACAGTTAGATTATAATAGTACGTTTTGCCAACAGGTATAGAGAGAAGATTCGCCAATATCTTTTTTGCACTCGTTTTAGATTGAGGTACATTCGTAGAACTTACGACTTCTGTATATGACCCATCTTCTGTTTCAGAATAACTCAATGTGTAAGTCAAACTATCTTCTAAGTAAGTATTGACCAACCCTTGAAAGTACATTTTCACATTCGCATCGGCCGTACCAGTATTCGTGATAGTGAATTTTTTCGTAAGTGATTCTCCGAAAGAAAGACTTCCAGTTATTCCCGTATCATTGTCCGCGAATCTAGCACTTACCGTCGCCGTATTGATAGTTGCTTGGACTGGTTTTGCTTCTCCCGTAGCTGTGAAATACGCATATGAAATTGTTCCTACGATAGTGAGAATAGATGCTATTCCTACCATTAGACATATCGTTCTTTTAGTCTTTAAATCCATAGTTCTCTTCTCCTATCCTCGTTTATGACATCCTTGTCATATCTTACTAAAAGTATACAACCAAAAGGTTATAAAAGCAAGCGAGTTTGATGACACGATTAACGGTATCATCCTTAGCTATTATAAAATGATGCATTTAAAAATTATGTCGTTTCGAGTAACAGTATTTCCTTATTTGCTATCCAAATAATGGCTTATGCTATCGCTATCGAATCCTTTTGCAAACATCTTCGATTTAAAACGCAAAGCCAATTCTGATCCTTCGTACTTACTGGCTAACTTACCGTACATCTTATCGGCCTCCTTTTCGAAGGCCAATGAAGTATCGATAGAAAAATTATCTAATGCAGACTTGATATCCTCACTCCGATACCCTAAGACGATCAACTCGGAGTACATCTTGTTCTTGAAAAGTGCTTCTCCTACTTTGTTGAGTTTGCTTTTCTTATCGAGAATTCTCTCGATTCTTTCCAACCAGATCTCATCATTTACTCTCGATATATACTTTTCTATAATTTCGTCATTTATCCCCAACTTCTCGAGTTCATCTCGCATCTTTCGAGGACCACTCATGCCCAAATTTATCGCATCGTTCACATATGCCTCGGCATACTTCTCTTGGTCGAGATAACCTTCTTTTTTTAATTTGTCCACTGTCTTTTTAATAGCTTTCGAAGAGAACTCACCCTTCTTGAGATACTTTCTGATTTCTAACTCAGTTCGCATCTTCATTCCGATGTATTTTACCGCTTTATAATAAGCTACCATCTCATCGTTCTCTTCTAAAATTTTCTCCAATTTTCTTTGATCGAGATGTTTGTCGATCAATAATTCGTAACGCAGTATGATATCATCGTATAATTTGTAACTCTTCCCGTCGTTCATCTCGAGTTCGTACACGTTCCCTCGCAGCTTCTTATAAGATTTGATTTCCATGTTGTCACCTCTAGTACCAATATAGAATATTTTTTTTGATTTGTCAAACTGGCAAACAAAAAGTCTCATAAAGAGACTCTGCTTATTTTAATTTGGTAAATATGATGTATTTTAGACAATTGGTAATTTTTCGTACTCTGCGTTTCCACGAAGGTATACATCTTGAAATGTCTTCGATATACTCATCCAAAGTCGTGTATCTCACCTTTACGATTTTCTCAATCGCTTCACCGTCTTCGTACTCTCCGTAGTAGAGATTTCTATTCCATATGTTTATACGTCCGGATACCTTATGTAATTTTTTGATTACTTCTCGTCCCTTGGATTTGAACCCACTGACGTTGTAGATCTTCCCTACCGCCTTGTCGGATTTCATGATTCCGAGTACGATTTCGTTCAAATCTTCTTTAGTGATGAAATCGATCGTCCTGTCGAGTTTCATGTGTTTGATAAAATAATTGCTACGGGTCAACACTATCGGCATTCTCAAGATAGTATACTTTTTCAGATGACTTTTTATATAATCTTCGCTTCTGATGACACTCACAGAATAATGGTCGTCTGGATGTGTACTCTCGGTGTCGATGGATAACTTGCGGACTTTCTTATCTGTCGTCCCATATATGCAAATGAACGACATGTATATGTATGTACACTCGGGATTCAATTCTAAAATGGCATCGACGACATTCTTCGTGCCGACGAAGTTCGTCGTATGAGCTATGTCTTCGTTCAAATTAGCTAATGGGGGCATGATGCCGGCATAATCTATGACTACATCGTTTCTCTTCACGAGATCTCTCACCAAGTCGGCATCCTCTATATCGCCGTACACCACGCGAATTCTATCCTTGACATTTTCCAATTTTTTGACACTTTCTCTACTTTCCATGTCGAGAACGGTTATATTACAATTCGAATCGATCAACTTATTGACGAGATCGAAACCGATCTTACCGGCACCACCCATTATCAAAACATCTTTCATATACTACCCTCCAATTATGAGAACTACGAGCATGAATATCACACCGACAAGAAGACCCATGACCGAGTATTTCCGGTTTTTAGACGCGCCCAATTCGATGAGCAACTCGAAGAGTACGAGATATATTATCATTCCGACCGTCAAACTCATCAAAGATCCCAAGACGAAATCGCTTATCGAACCGACAAACATCATCACTAGGCCACCGAAAACTGTACTTAGTGTCAATAAAAGTATGTTCCCTATGACGAATTTTTTGCTCTTCTTTGTCTCACTCAAAGTCGCGACTATCTCGATTCCAAACGGTATGTTGTGCATCCCCACACCGATGGCCATCAACATACCCGCTTTGAAATCTGCTAAAGCTATATTGTATATTCCTATTCCTTCGATGACATTGTGAATGATGAGGGCCAACGAACTGATTATTCCGATATGATTCAAATGTCTATGATGGGTTTTGAGTTCCTGATCATGATCATGATGTGGAACGAGAAAATCGACTAACTTCAGCATCACTATGCCGATGATGATGAAAACGTACATGAATACCGTTCCCTTATCACTCAACAATTCCACTATCTCGGGAACGATGTCGAATGCCAAAAGAAGTATCATCACCGAAAACGATAGTCCGATACTGAATTCGATCAACCCTCGTCTTTTCTTCCCAAAAAGTGCCAAGATGGCGCCTACTAAGAAAAACGCGCCGGCCAATCCGTTTGCCAATAATGCCATAAGTATACTCCTATTCTACTGCTATTCTTGCGAAAAGCTTTTTATCTTTTACTTTTTCGTTCGCTTGATAATACAATCTATAGCGATGAGCATCCGTGATAGCTATGTGGTATTTTCCCAAACTCACAGTTTCCTCGATCCCTTTAAAATTTCCGCTAGCCACATATCCGTAAGTGCCACTGCCTTCGCTAAATCTTTCGAGTCTCCAAGAAAAATCTCTACCGTCGACCCCACGAGATAAGTTCAAATCTTTTACGACGAGATCGTAGAGAGTCACTGGCTCGACACCGGAAGCATAGTCGACCTCGAAATCCACAAATTCTTTGTCTTCAAAGCGACTTGAAATTTGCGTGTCTCCTAACAAAACCATCTCTCTTTTATCTGCCAACTTTGCAATCATCTCATTCGATCCATACTCTCTTTCCATGTAAAAGAGATACACACATCCCAAAATCACAGGTACTCCTACCGCTATGACCACTGCCAAAACGAAAAAGTTCCTATCTTTCATCACGTTCACCTATTGTAATTCTACTATATTTTGCTTTCTAATGCAATTGGTCTTTTTTGTCGAAAAAATATTCGTGACTTTTTGCATTTAACGTATAATCTGCAAATTCTCCTTTGAGATATAATGGATATGCCGCAGCCGCTATCATTGTCGCATTATCTGTACAATACTTCATAGGGGGCACTGAGAAATGAACATCCAATTCGTCGCACATTTTCTTTAGTTCGGCACGCAAATAACTGTTGGCACTGACTCCTCCTGCGACGATCAATCTTGGAACATTGTATCTCTTTAAAGCCAATCGCGATTTTCTAACTAGCTCGTCGACAGCCACATCTTGAAAAGATCTTGCCAAATCGCATTTGTTTATTTCGTTTCCTCTTTGCTTCTCATTGTGAACTAAGTTTATGATGTAACTTTTGAGCCCACTGTACGAAAAATTTAACTCATCATCATCCATAGGCTTCGGCAAATCGTAAGTGTGTTCACCGAATTCTGCGTGTTTGTCGATATTCGGACCTCCCGGATATTTGAAGCCTATTATTCTAGCTATTTTATCGTAACACTCGCCTATAGCATCATCCAAAGTAGAACCTAGCACTTCGAAGTCGTAATCGCCCTTGAGCATTATCAATTCCGTATGACCTCCACTGACGACCAATCCCATAGATGGAAACTCTATCTTTTCGACTAAATTGTTCGCATATATGTGCCCGGCAATATGATGAACTCCGATGAGCGGCTTCTCATGTATCAAAGAAAGTGTCTTGGCAAACTCCAATCCAACTAACAGACATCCCATCAATCCCGGTGCATAAGTGACCGCGATAGCATCTATCATATCCCAAGTAACTTTGGATTTTCGCATCACGTCATCCAGCACAAAAGTTATACTTTCCGTGTGCATTCTGCTGGCTATTTCTGGAACCACACCACCGAATTCTGCATGTGTATCCATTTGAGTTGCCACACAAGTATAGACATCCTCACACCCATTTTTGACGATGGCGATACTAGTCTCATCACAACTCGTCTCAATTCCCAAAATATATACATCCTTCTTCATTGTATCACCTTTTCCATTGCGATGGCATCTTCACCATCTTTATAATAGTTCTTTATCGGACGAATCTTGATGAAACCGTTCTTTTCGTAGAAAGATATTGCCCCTTCGTTCGATGCTCGAACTTCCAAAATTATCTTTTTGATTTCCAAATCTCTACACAAACGATCTATCAATTCGGAGCCTACTCCTAAATGACGAAATCTCTCATCGACTGCAATATATAAGATGTCGACGACTTCGTATAATTTTGAATACTGAATGAATCCGATAACATCGTCTTCCTTGGTATAAACCAAAATTTTCTCGTACTCACCCAACATCCGGGCATCGTAACTACTACTTACAAGTCTTCCAAGACCATCGACGGCCAATTCGTATTTTTTTTCATAGTCTTGTATCATTTTAATGCATCGATTTCCTTTATGTAGATGGGATTGACTTTATGAGGGTTAACTTTTTTGAGCCCTTTTGAATAAGCTATTATCTTTTCAAAATCGACGTTTTTCCCCTCTAAGATAGTAAACCCATTTTTAGAAATATATTCGTCGAAATCTGCTTGTCTTTGATACATGAACTCGACGTACTTCCCATCGACTAAATGAGCACTATATACACCTTTGGAATCCGGAACCATCACAATATCGAAGTATTCTTTCGCACTGACTCCGTACATCTCCAAAGATGTTATCGTCTTTATGTCTATGTTATTACTATAGGCTATCGTCTTTGCAATTGTCACACCTATTCTCACACCAGTAAAACTGCCCGGACCATTTACGACGATTATCTCATCTATTTCTGCAAGTCCGATCCCTGATGACTTTAAAAGTTCATCGAGCAAAGGAATGGCAACTTCACTATGACTGCGATTGCTTATGGCTTCCTTTTTATAAACTCGTTTTTCATCGACGATCGCCATCATTACCAATTCGCTATGTGTGTCTATGAACAGTCTTGTCATAAACATCCCTCCTAATTCCACTATTATATCTCATTTTGTCAAAAAAAAATAGAGTAAAACTCTATAAAACCGCACTGAGCAAATCCTCATATTGTTCCCCGTAAGGTGTGAAAATCAATACTCTCGTTTCTTCATCTATGACTTTAAATTTGATTTCCAATCTCTCGTCCGGCAACGAATCTTTTATCAAGTCGGACCACTCGATAATTGTAACTCCGCCCTTTGTAAAGTAATCACTCAATCCGATCGAGCCATCATCTCCATCTTCTAAGCGGTAAACATCCATATGATATAACGACATTTCTCCTGTATGGTATTCTTTAACCAAATTGAATGTCGGGCTTGTGATGTTTTCATCTATTCCCAAAGATTGGGCAAATCCTTTGACGAAAACCGTCTTTCCACTTCCCAATTCTCCTTTTAAACAGATGACCATATTAGGAAATTTCTCGGACTCGATATTCTGTGCCAATTCCATCGTATCTTGCTCGTTATGGCTGGTATATTTATATTCTATTTCCATGTTATCTTATCACCAAATTAATTATATAAAATAATCCCCATAAAGGTCAATATATTTTACTGGAAATTTGTAAAATGAAAAGAAAAAGACTTTCTAAAAAGTCAATTTCAATTTCCGAAACTACTTGATAGTAATTTGTTTTTTTGTAGGCTTTTCTTCGAGCTTAGGTACGACTATATTCAAAGTGCCTTTCTCGAAAGCAGCTTCGATTTCTTCAGGATCGACATCTCCTACATAGAAGGAACGACTAAAACTTCCTGTTCTTCTCTCTCTGCGAATATAATTCTTATTATCATCGTTGTTCTCGCTCGTCTTAGTCGCAGAAATCGTGAGATAGCCATTGTCGCACTCGATGTTGATGTCTTCCTTATCGTAGCCGGGGACATCTAACTCGAAATGGTAATTTCCATCCTTTTCGTAAACATCGCATTTCATTTGATCCTTTAAGGCAGGTTCGAAGAAATCGTCAAAGAAATCGTCTCCTAAATAATATTTTCTTGGAAATAAATTCATATT
>CAZKKM010000067.1:0-9381 GCA_964553435.1 uncultured Muribaculaceae bacterium
GGCGGTTCGTACGGGATTTGAACCCGTGATCTCCTGCGTGACAGGCAGGCGTGATGGACCACTACACTAACGAACCATGGTTGCGGGAGAAGGATTTGAACCTACGACCTCCGGGTTATGAGCCCGGCGAGCTACCGCTGCTCCATCCCGCGATAAATAAACAAATTTAAGTGGCGGAGGAAGAGGGATTCGAACCCCCGCGCCGTTTCCGACCTCCTGGTTTTCAAGACCAGTCCCTTCAACCGGACTTGGGTATTCCTCCGTGAATCTAGTCGCTTTTTCGCAAGTGACAAGAAGATTATAACACAAAGAAATTTCTCGTGTCAACCACTATTTTGATTATATGTAATTATCGCCCGTTTATGCTCTAATTTAAGCAGCATTCCTTTTATGAAAATATGCTCTAATCTTTAATATTATATTTCTTGTCAATTCGAAGAATGCTGTCAAATATCTCAGGCAAACTTCCGAAATTAGACAGAAATTGATGCATAGAAGGGTAGCTTGAACAGACATCGTATCGGCTATGCTGAAGAGGTCTTTGAAGAAGACGAATGAAAAGAAGATACCAAGAGCACAGAAAATCCAAATGCTCCACTTTATTTTGTTCATAGGTTTACTGATATTTTGCAAAACCATGAGCCCGACAAGAGCCAGAAGTACGGTCGATGCGGTAGAAATGTCACTCGAACTGGCATTGAAAATGGTGGCAAAAGTTACCATGGCAGCGACTACGAAGGTATCAACAAGTCCGCCTGGAACGGCTTTGAAGAGTATATTTTTTAGAAAGTGTCCGGTAATCAGGTCCTCGTTCGGCACCTGAGATAAGAAGAATGCCGGTATTCCTATTGTGAACATACTTATAAGTGAAATTTGAGCAGGTTCTAAAGGATATTTAACATTGAAGAAGATGGCCAAGATGGAGATGAGAAATGAAAATATATTTTTGACGAGGAAAAGACTTCCAGAACGTTCTAAATTATTGACGACCTGTCTTCCTTCACGAACGACTTCGGGCATTTTAGCAAAATCGCTCTCTAAAAGAACCAATTGAGCCACTTGAACGGCCGCATCGGAACCAGAGGCCATGGCGATGGAGCAGTCAGCATCTTTGAGAGCTAAAACGTCGTTTACTCCGTCTCCTGTCATCGCGACGGTTTTGCCATTTTTTTGAAGTGCTGATACAAACTTTCTTTTTTGTTCGGGTGTGACACGACCGAACACCGTATAATTCATGATGGCATTTTCTATTTCTTCTTCGGTGGAAAGATTTCGGGCATCAATATAGGTTTCAGCTCCATCGATGCCAGCTTTTTTAGCAACCTCGGAAACAGTGAGGGGATTGTCGCCCGAGATAACTTTGATAGTGACACCTTGTTCTTTGAAGTATTTAAAAGTTTCTTGAGCATTCTTTCTGATCGGATTAGATAGCACTATATAGGCATATGGGACTACGTGACCTATAAGTTTTTTTCCGTCGATCTTTTTATTGTATTTGCCGAAGACAAGAACACGTAGCCCATTTTGAGTGTACTGATTTATTGCATCTGCGTACTCTTCATAAGAAGTGCCGAGAACAAATTCAGGTGCTCCGAGAATATAAGATCCTGTTGAAAAGTTTACTCCACTATATTTAAATTCGGATGAAAAGCCAAAGACAGAGTCAACTTCCAAAGAAGGTGCGGAATGGAAATGTTTCTTAAGAGCTTCCATAGTGGCATTATCGGCATTTTGAACGTTGACAAAGTTAGATATTATTTTTTGTATTTCTTCTTCGCTCTTCTTGCAACCGGCGACTATGTCGATGGAGTCGACTTCCATCGTTCCATCGGTGATGGTTCCCGTTTTATCGACACATAAGACATCGACGCGTGCGAGTGTTTCGATCGACTTCATGTCATGAAGAAGGACTTTTTTCTGAGCTAATTTCATAGCACTTATCGCGAGAGTGACACTCGCCAAAAGGAAAAGCCCTTCCGGTATCATTCCGAGTACCGAAGCAACCATACCTTGTACACTTGCTTTTAAAGTTTCACCTTGGAGAAAGAATTGCTGTGAAAACAATATCAAACCTATCGGAATAATCGCTATTCCAGCCAATTTTACTATACTGTTTAGGGAACGAATAATTTCCGATTGTTCGCTTTTCTTAATCGTTTTGGCTTTCAAAGTGAGTTGAGATATGTACGATTCTGCTCCAACTTTAGTGAGCTTAGCATGACAACTACCGGATACGATGAAGCTGCCTGATAGTAGTTCGTCTTTGGCAGTTTTTGTTATTTCATCGGCTTCACCAGTCAGAAGCGATTCATTTACGCAAACTTGGCCCGACATTATTTCGGCATCCGCAGGGATTTGGTTGCCACTTTCGAAAATGACTATGTCACCCAAGACCAATTGATCGCTCGTGATCTCGCGAACTTTCCCGTCTCTTAAGACTTTGGTAGTTGGCGCACTCAACATAGTCAATTCATCGATGACTTTTTTCGAACGAATTTCTTGAAAAATACCTATACAAGTGTTAGCTATTATGATAGGTAAAAATGTCAAGTCGCGGAAGGAACCGACAATTATCAAAAGAACAGCGACTATTGCGAAGACGAGATTAAAATAAGTGCATATATTAGAAGTGATGATTTCTTTGATTGTCTTCGAAGGTGCTTGAATAGGAACGTTACCCTTTCCTGCGGCATATAGGGAACGAGCTTCTGTTTCTGTGAGGCCTGTATTTTCATTTTGTTTTTTTTCTATATTTACTTCTTTCATATTCATCCTTTGCTTTCTTTTGGAACTTACTAATCAATTTTATCAAATTGTGAGGATGAAGTCCATATTCTTGCGAAAAAAATTGACCTCAACTTATCCGAATCAAAAGTAAAGAGTCGAGAGTGACAAATTCAACATTATATGATATAATTATTTACTCGAAAGGAGCATTATCGATATGAAAGTATGCGAATTAACAATTCAGGCATTTACAGAATATGTCAAAAACAGTCCGTTAAAAAACTATATGCAGTCGGAAGAATATGCTCGTTTTATGGGCGAAGAGAAATACAATTATGATTATGTCGGTCTATTGGATGATCATGGTGTAATCAGAGCTGCCTCGCTCATTCTTTGGAAACGTATAGGTTTAAATATGCGATATGGATATGCCCCTAAAGGCTTTCTAATAAACTATTATGATGAAAGTTTGATGAAGACTTTTGCTGAAGAGTTAAAAGCTTATTATAGTAAAAAAAATATGGTTTTCATCAAAATCAATCCCGAAATAGTCGTGGCTGAGATAGATTGCAGAAGTTTTGCTGTCAAAGATAATCCAAATATGAGATTGAAGCAAGATATTCAAAGATTCGGGTATTTGAAACTTAAGGACAATCTTTATTTCGAGTCTCTAAATCCGAGATTCAATGCCTATATAGACTTAAAAAACACCGATATTTCGCATTATTCGAAGGCGAATAGAAACAAGGTTCGCAATGCACGAAGAAAAGGATTATACATAGAAATAGGATCCAAAGAGGATTTGGATGCTTATTATAAATTGGAGCCACGCAAGATGCCTCTTTCTTATTACCGCAATCTTTTGATAACTTTTGGTGCAAAGATAGAATTGGTTTTGGTCAAAGTGAATTATGAAAACTTTATCAAAAATTCTCAATCACTTTACGAAGAAGAGCTGGACCGCAACGGGCTGTACAATGAGATTTTGCATCGTAGCAAAAAAGAGGCCGATTTACATAGAAAGATGGCTTCAGATTCGCGTTTATTGGTCATCAAAAATGAGATAGTGACTGCGACGGACGGTTTGAGAGATGAAGATAATTGCATAGTAGCTGGTGCTTTGATTGTCAAATATGAAAACAGAGTCCATGTCGTCGATAGTGCTTTCGATCGCTATCATCCCCTTTTGAATGCAAATTATTATCTATACGACTCACTCATCCAAAATTATAAGACCGATTTTGAGTATCTCGATATCGGAGGAGTCAGTGGGGATTTCAAGAGTACGAGTCCATATCATGGATTGAACAACTTCAAATTGGGATTCGGAGCTAAGATTTACGAATACATAGGAGAATTCGATTTGATATTCAATCGTCTTTCTTATGAGTCTTTGCTCGCATCCGGACGGTTGGCTGGAGAATTCAACAATAAGTAAAAAATCACATCGTGGAACGTGTGATTTTTTACTTATTATCAAACTTTAAATCTCCTTTTTTAGATTAGGTTTCATCACTTTTGGCAATGCTCGCAATAGTAGGCGCTTCGTCCTTCGAGTTTTGTTCTTTTTATTGGCTTTTTACAATTTGGACACGGTTGTCCTTCTTTGCCGTGGACTTTAAGTTGGTCTTGAAAATGACCGATGACTCCGAGACTTGAAGTGTAACTTCTGATGGTCGATCCTCCCATTTCGTAGGCTTTATTCGTTATCTCGCGCGAGGAAGTTATTATTCTTTCACACTCTTTTGGAGTGATTTGCTCGGCAGGTCTAAAAGGAGATATGCCGGATGCGAAGAGAACTTCGTTGGCATAGATATTTCCGAGTCCATTGATGATGGTTTGATCGAGAAGAACAGATTTGGCCGGTTTCTTTTTGTGGGCGAATTTAAAGAGAAGATATTCCTTGGTCAAGGAGGAATCATCAGGTTCCAATCCTAGTTTGGCAATGCTCGGATTGGTTTCGATTTCGCTCGTCTTTACAAGTTCCATGCGTCCAAATTTGCGAACATCGTCGTAGCGAAGTTCCGTTTCATCTTCGAATTCGAATATTACATGCGTGTGTTTGCGCAGGGGCTCACCTTTTTCGACATAGAAAAATTTTCCTTCCATCCGCAAATGAGAAAGGATGGAATATTCTTTCAAATCGAATATGAGCCATTTGCCTCGAGAGGTTATGTCGCGAAAGGAAAGACCTTTCAAAGTTTTAGAAAATTCGCGAGAGTCATTTATTACAATATTATCATAAAGAACGCGAACATTGGCGATTTTTTTATTCAGTATTTTCTTTTTTAGAGTGTCTCTTACGACGCGCACCTCTGCTATTTCAGGCATAATCATACCTCCTTTTGTAATTTGCCTTCGTTTATCAATTTTGTAACTTCGGTGAATTGAATGAAGTTATCGATGTAAGGAATGTGGATAAATATTACTTTAGTTTTTTTATTTTGTTTGCGAATCTCATGCATGACTTGAAAATACGCATAATTGCAATAGTAGTTTCCAGGATTGTCGCTATATTTGAAGTCGATAAACCCGGATTTTAAAGTTGTTCCAAGAGCTTCTAGGTTCCAATTCGTAGGAAGGGTATCACCATGAAGGAAGGCTCGACGTTCTAACCGTAAATTTTTTATGCGAGGCTTTTGACCGAACATTATTATCGCTTCATAATCTTCCTTGACTAAGTTGTGACTTTGCATTTTGATAATATCGTAATCATTTGCAAAGAGAAAAGTTTCAGCATTTTGAATATTATCCAATAAAATGAGTGAACTATTGATATCTTTCTCATTGACTTTTTCGAAGCCTGTGTAAACAATTTTATTTTGCTTCATACCAATTTTTTCCCGTTTTTATTTCGACTTTTAGTGGGACCTTTAGTTTGGCTACATCTTCCATATTGCGACGAACTATTTCTTTAACTTCTTCGAGTTCGTCATCATAAACGTTCAAAATCACTTCATCGTGTACTTGAAGTATGAGTTTGCTCTTGAGTTTTTTTTCTTTAAGTTCGTTCCATAGATTGACCATGGCCAATTTCATGATGTCGGCACCGGTGCCTTGAATCGGAGTATTCAAAGCGATACGCTCGCCTCCAGAGCGAACCATATAAACGGCGCTTTTCAATTCATCGATATAACGAATGCGATTGTAAATAGTGCGTACATAGCCTTTTTCGTAGGCTTCTTTTTTGATGTTGTCCATGTATTCGTGTACTTTGGGATACATTTCGTAGTATTTTTCGATGAATGCTTTGGCATCCTTTGCAGAAATGTGCAGGTTTTCACCGAGACCAAATCCACTTATGCCGTATACGATTCCGAAGATAACCGCCTTGGCCGTACTTCGCTGGTATTTGGTGACTTCTTCTAAAGGAATGCCGTGAATGTCCGCGGCGACTCGTCGGTGAATATCTTCATCATTTATGAAAGATTGTATCATCGTCTCATCTCCCGATATGGAAGCGAGTATTCGTAGTTCAATTTGAGAGTAGTCGGCACTCAAGAAAGTGGCACCTTCTTCGCTTATGAATGCTTTTTTGATGAGTTTGCCTTCCTCTTCGCGGGCAGGAATGTTTTGCAGATTTGGTTCGACACTCGAAAGACGACCAGTACGGGTGAGAGTCTGTTTGTAGATTGTGTGAATTTTTCCATCTTCTTCGATATAATTTTCCAATGGTTCGACGTAAGTGTTGTAGAGTTTTGTTAGAGCTCTATAGTTTGCGATGGTCGCGATGATGGGGTAATCGCCGATAAGTTTTTCGAGAATCGATGAATCTGTACTGTAGTTGTCGCCTTTCTTCTTTCCGGGGTACGGTATGCCCATCTTGTCGAAGAGAACTTCACCTAGCTGTTTGGGGCTAGAGATGTTGAATTCTTCGCCCGTCAGGTCGTAAATTTCATCTTCGAGTGTATCTATTTTTACTTTCAATATGGTTTGCATCTCTTGAAGCATTGAACGATCGACTCGGACTCCAGTCATTTCCATGTCGGCTAGAACGCGAACTAATGGCATTTCCATGTCATAGTAGAGACTATACATCCCGTCTTTTTTGAGACGAGCTAGGAGTTCGTCTTTCTTTTCCCAGATAAATTTAGCTTTGAGTGCCATACCTTTTTTGAAGTTTTCTTCGGTGACTTTTTTCTTGAGAAGGTCCTCATAGTAATAGACCGCAAGACAATCGTCGCTCATTTTAAGAGAGATGTCGTCTTTAGTCGTGTTATCGAGAAGATAGTATGCTATCATCATATCGAAGTCGGTGTTCTGAATGTCTATTCCTCGTTTTTTAAGTGTCACGATGTTCTTCTTGAGTGCATATGTGTAGCGGAGACGGACGGCCAGTTTGCGGACTACTTCTTCGACCATTTCCTTAGGAACAAAGTAAGCGGTCGATCCATCGTACAGACTCATGCCAAGTATTTCAGCATAGTGATAGTTATCGCGATCACATTCTATGTAGTAAGAAAATTCGAGAGAGTTGTCGATATCTTCGAGTTTTTCCACAATTTTGTATTCGAAAGCTTCTTCGGTGGTTTGAGAGAAATCCATGTTTTTGAGAAAAAAGTGAAATTCGAGCTGTTGGAACAGTTCTTTGAGTTTCTGTTGATTTGGTCCGTCGTAAGTGAGAGTCGAAAGATCGACATCTAATGGCACTTCGCGGTAGATGGTCGCCAGTTCGTAACTGAAGTAGGCATTGTCTTTATCGGCTTCGAGTTTTTCTTTGAGTTTTCCTTTGATTTCATCGATGTGTTCATAAACACCGTCCAAAGAACCATAAGTTTGAATGAGTGTTTTGGCTGTCTTTTCCCCTATTCCTTTGACTCCCGGTATGTTGTCACTTGCATCGCCCATCAGGGCTTTGAGATCGATGATCTTTATCGGATCAAACCCGTATTCCTCTTTGAATGTGTCGACTGTGTAATATGTGCTGTCTTTGCTCTTAAGCATTTTCATACTGACGACAGGACTGATAAGTTGCATTAGATCATGATCACTCGAAATGATGAGCCCATCGTATTCTGGATCCAAATCTGCTTCGCGTGCGAGAGTACCGATGATATCGTCGGCTTCATAACCTTCCATTTCGAGGTGAGCTATACCCATCGCATCGAGAATAGTACGAGCTATTGGCATTTGACTTTTGAGATCGTCAGGAGTCTCGTTGCGGCCAGCTTTGTACTCGGCATATTTCTCGTGTCTAAAGTTTTTCCCGATATCGAAAGCGACGACCATGTATTGTGGTTTTTCTTCGGCTATTATCTTGTTTATCATCGAGACGAATCCGTAGAGGGCATTGGTCGCTTGGCCTTTGGAGTTTCTCATGACCGAACCAGTATAAGCCGTCGCAAAATAGCTTCTGAACATAAAATTGTTTCCGTCTATCAATATTACTTTTTTCATACTTCACTCACCTTTTCCGGTAATAGTATACCATCTTTTTTTAAAAAAGGATATGAAATAGATGTATTTTTCTAAAGAGTGAGAAGGAAAGAAAAAAGGGTAGTTTCTAATACCGATAAGTGGTTTTATATTAACACTTTTCTATTACGTATCATTCCGGAATCTCCGGATATGTTGCGGTGTAGGTGACTTCTATTTTAGTATTTTGAGTAATCTTGCCCTTCACTTCTTTAATATCCGGTTGGTAGCCATCGATTGTCGGAGATATTACCGAGAAGACTGCACCATTATCATAATTATTTACATAACTGGCATGTGCTTTCGATCCGTCAGCAAAGTAGTAGTCGATCGTAAGTTGATATTTGGTCGAAGAAGGAGGAGTGTTTTGGTAGACGAGATTGAACTCAAATGTTTCTGTTTTGACAGTTTCAGGGTTCGATGGTTCAGGTATAGTAAGGGTACATGGTATTGTATATGTATACATCCCCGTCAATGTTGCCAATTCTTCTTTTAAAGTTATACTCGGAAATTCGATGTCGATTTCCTGTTCTTCTCCTGCAGAAATAGTGGCTTTTGTAGTTGTCATATTTTCAGTCGAACTATTTGTCCATATGCTATCGTCCAAATTCATAGTCGTAATGATATCCAAAGTAACGTCTTTCTCATAGGTATTCATGATTTTAACTTTGTATTTTGGTATAAATGTCGAGCCAGAAGATGTACTTATGTCCGCTAAAGGATTGACGAGTATAAATTCTAATATTTCTTCCTGGATTTCTTTGAAATATCCCGTGCAAATCGTCTTCTTTTGAATGTTCGAAACGTCCATCTTCCAGTTTTCGATATCCCAGGTTGCCGTTACGTCTGTGTTACATGTAACTCTATCGAAGTTGTATGTACCGTCATTCGGGACAGCAGTAGTGTATTCTATCGTGCCATCATCTTTTTCCAGTGCGAAGTAGATTTCTATGTCGTCCTTGATTTTTTTGAAGTAAACGTCACATGAGGTTCGACTTGTAATATCGTCGAGTTCTAATTTCCATTCTTCATCGTTCCATTTGGCAGTAGCATTACCCGAACATTCAGTCTTATAATATGTGTAATCTCCGTCTTGTGGAGGGAAGCTTTTTCCTATGATTCCATTTGTCAAACTTTCTTCTAAAAGAACCGATCTTATGATAATATCATCTTCGAAGTACCCCTCTGTGATGTTCGTTTCGAGTGTGTTTTGGAGATAGCCACCACTTACAGTCAAGC
>CAZKKM010000068.1:0-8774 GCA_964553435.1 uncultured Muribaculaceae bacterium
AAAAAGGGGTTGGCTAGTGTGATACTAGCACCAATTCGCCTTCGTTAAAAGTGAATTGGTATTTCATATATTAATCTAAACAAGTAATAAAGTCAACACTTTTTTAATATTTTTTTTAACTTTTTTTAGAAAGTATTTTGCAATCGATTTTGGACAATATTCGAAGACAATGAAAAGGCTGATCGACAATGTTTAAAAGCCAATTTTTATATAACAATTTTATACGAAAACGACGAAAAGATATTACATAAGCAAAATCTAATTTTAACATATAAATTTGAGATGGAACCTCGAAAATTTTGATAATTCGAGTCTCCACGTTTTTAATCATAAAAATATAAAGAACAAGTAACTTCCAATCAAATTGGCAGATTTTAATTTTGCAAACGGACATAGCGAAAAAGAGAGAAAACTATTTGACAACATCATATAAAAGTGGTATCATTAATGTCGTAGAAACGTAGGTGGCAAAATTAACTCGAAAACAGTCGTACTATTTGGGTTGCTTTTTTGCACAATTTTTTCAACTTTTTATTGACATTTTTGGGATATGCTAGTAGAATTGTAAATTGGTGGCATATCTTTTTTAACTATAAGAAATTTCCGCCCAAAAAAAATACGCATAGGGGTGAAGAAACAAGTGGCATACAAAAAAACAAAATTTGGAGACCATAGAGAAAGAGTGAATTTCTCTAAAACGAAAAACAACTTAGAATTATCAAACTTGCTGGAAGTACAGAAGAAGTCTTACGATGAATTCCTGACCGTCGGAATCAAGGAAACATTCGAAGACTTATTTCCAGTCGAATCCTTTACGGGAAACATTTCATTGGAATTCGGCGAATATTCTTTCGACGAACCTAGATATTCGGTAAAGGAAACAAAGGAGAGAGCAGTGACATTCAGTGCTCCTCTCAAAGTGCAAGCACGCGTGTTCTTAAACGAGACTGGCGAGGTCAAAGAACAAGAAATATTCTTGGGTGATATTCCGCTCATGACCGAAGCAGGTACATTCATCATCAACGGAGTAGAACGTGTCATTCAATCTCAATTGGTGCGCAGTCCATCTATCTATTTTAGTAGAGAAATCGACAAAAACGGAAGACCTGTCATCTCCGGTCAAGTCATACCTAACAAAGGAACTTGGTTGGAGTTCGAACAGGATGCTCGCGACGTCCTATATATAAGGATAGACAGAACTCGTAAAGTTCCACTCACGACATTCTTGAGAGCTTTAGGTCTTTCTAATGACGAAGATATCACTAATTTATTTGGAGAAAATCAATTCTTGGCAAATACTTTTGAGAAAGATTCGACCAAAAATACAGATGAAGCTCTAATCGAGATTTATGAGAAATTGAGACCAGGCGAGCCTGCTACTTTGGAAAGTGCCAAAAACCAATTGGCTACTCAGTTCTTCGATAGATTCCGTTATGATTTGGCCAAAGTAGGACGTTACAAATATAACAAAAAATTGAACGTCGTCGATAGACTTTTGGGCTGCAAATTGGCAGAAGACATAAAAGACGAAAACGGAAAAGTTTTAGCAGAGAAGGGAACTGTAGTTACCAAAGAAATTCAAAATAACTTGAAGAACATTTTTGCCGAAGGTTATGGTAAAAGAGAAGTTACGATCAACGAAGAATTGGATAAGTTTAACATCGTTCAAATCGTCACAGTTTATGATAAAGAAGACGAAGAAAAGACAGTTCGCATCATCGGTAACGACCAAACTATCGATGAAAAGAGACTTACTATCTCCGATGTCTACGGAGCAGTCAGTTACTATTTGAATTTGTTAGGTGGAATAGGAACCACCGACGAAATAGACCATTTGGGCAATCGTCGAGTAAGACAGGTAGGAGAACTGGTCGAAAATCAATTCCGCATCGGAATGACTCGCATGGAAAGAGTCATAAGAGAACGTATGACTACTCAGGAAATCGACCAAGTGACACCTAAATCACTCATCAACATTCGTCCAGTGACGGCCGCACTAAAAGAATTCTTTGGTTCATCACAACTTTCTAAATTTATGGACCAGATCAATCCGATAGCCGAACTGACCGACAAGAGAAGACTATCTTCGCTCGGACCGGGCGGACTCTCGCGTGATAGAGCTGGTATGGAAGTTCGAGACGTTAATCCTAGCCATTATGGAAGAATTTGTCCTATCGAATCTCCAGAAGGACCTAACATCGGACTTATAGCCTCATTGGCAAGTTATGCTCGCATAAACGAATATGGATTCATCATGAGTCCATACCGAAAAGTTATCGACTGCAAAGTTACCGATGAGATAGAATATTTGACAGCAGACGAAGAAGCCGACTATTATATCGTTCAAGCGACTAGCGAAGTCGACGACGATAATAGATTGTGTTCTAAAGAAGTAGTAGCGCGTTTCAATGGTGATGATTTGCTCGTCGAACCGAGTAAAATCAACTACATGGATGTATCGCCTAGCCAAATCGTTTCATTGACGACGAGTTTGATTCCGTTCTTGGATCACGATGATGCTAAACGTGCACTCATGGGTTCTAACATGCAACGTCAAGCTGTACCACTTCTCAAAACAGAGGCACCTTTTGTAGGAACCGGTGTCGAAGCCGCAGTTGCCAAATATTCAGGCAGTTCTGTTGTATCTAAAGCCGACGGAATCGTAGAATATGCCGATGCAAAAAAGATCGTCGTCAAAAATGCCAAAGGCAAAGATACATATTACCTAACCGAATTTGAAAGAAGTAACGATGAGACATGTATAAATCAAGTTCCAATCGTGCGTGCCGGAGACAAAGTCAAATACGGTGAAGTCATCGCCGATGGTCCGAGCACGAATCAAGGTGAGTTGGCCTTGGGTAAAAACATGGTCGTAGCTTTCATGACATTTGATGGCTACAACTACGAAGATGCAGTTATTCTCAACGAAAAACTTGTCAAAGATGATGCTTTTACATCTATACACTTACAACACTATGAGATAGACTGCCGCGATACTAAGTTGGGTCCTGAGGAAATAACTCGTGACATTCCGAACGTGTCGGAAGAAGCACGCAAAAACCTCGATAAAAACGGTATTATAAAGATAGGTACCGAAGTCAAAGAAAACGATATACTCGTCGGAAAAGTCACTCCTAAAGGTGTTCAGGAGTTATCTAGTGAGGAAAAACTCCTACATGCAATATTTGGAGAGAAGACCCGCGAAGTTAGGGATACATCTCTTAGAGTACCTCATGGTACATATGGTATAGTCCACGATATAAAAGTCTATACAAAAGAAAATTCGGACGAACTCGGTGCGGGAGTATCCAAGATCGTAAGAGTTTACATCGTCCAAAAACGTAAGATTCAAGTTGGAGATAAGATGAGTGGTCGTCACGGAAATAAAGGTGTCGTTTCGCTCGTTCTTCCAGAAGAAGACATGCCTTACTTGCCAGACGGAAGAACTGTCGATATCATGTTGAACCCGATGGGTGTGCCTTCCCGCATGAATTTGGGACAGATTTTGGAATTACATTTGGGTATGGCTGCTAAAAACTTGGGTGTCTATACTGCGACTCCAGTCTTCGATGGAGCCAGTGTCGAAGAGATACTCGACATGATGAAAGAAGCAGGAATCGCTGAAGACGGCAAAGTACAACTCATAAACGGTCGTACAGGCGAACCGTTCGAAAACAGAGTTTCTGTTGGAGTCATGTACATGCTCAAATTGCATCACATGGTCGATGATAAATTACATGCCCGTTCTACCGGCCCATACAGTTTGGTGACACAACAACCTCTTGGTGGTAAAGCTCAATTCGGTGGACAGCGTTTCGGTGAAATGGAGGTCTGGGCTTTGTATGCATATGGTGCCGCTCATGTCTTGCAAGAAATGTTGACTGTCAAATCGGATGATGTTGTCGGACGTGTCAAAGTCTATGAAGCATTGGTCAAAGGCAACAACATTTCACAAGCCGGTATGCCGGAAGCATTCCGTGTCATGATCAAAGAATTCCAAGCACTCGGTTTGGATATCCAATTCATCGACAAAGACGACGTAGTACATGATTTAAAAGAATTGGAAGATGTCGAAGACAAAGAGGATAATGCCATATCTATCGATGAAATCGATGCTAAGACTTTGGAAATGATGAACGAAGTCAACGAGAGAAAACTTGCTAAGAAAAACGGCGAAATCGACAAAGATGAAAATGACCTCGAAGACAACGACATAGAAGAAATCGACAATGAAGACGATGAATTCGAAGACGAAGTCGACGAAGAAATCGATGACGACTTCGAAAGTGAAGAAGATATAATCGAGGATTTAAAGGAAATGGATGGTGAAGAATAATGTTGGAAGTTAACAATTTCAAAGGCATTAAAATTGCCATTGCCAGCCCCGATAAGATAAGAAGTTGGTCTTATGGTGAAGTCAAAAAACCTGAGACTATCAATTACCGAACTCTTCGTCCTGAAAAGGAAGGACTTTTCTGCGAGAAGATTTTCGGTCCAACAAAAGACTACGAATGTGCCTGTGGTAAATACAAAAGACTGCGTTACAAAAACGTCGTCTGTGACAAGTGTCACGTCGAAGTGACACGCGCAAAAGTACGCCGTGAACGTATGGGACATATCGAACTTGCTAGCCCTTGCTCACACATTTGGTTCTTCAAAGGAGTTCCTTCTAAAATGGGATTGGTCTTGGATATGAGCCCACGTGAACTTGAAGAAGTTCTTTACTTCGTCAGCTACGTGGTCCTCGATCCTGGTAAAGCACCATTGGAAGCTAAACAGACCTTGTCCGACAAAGAATATCGTGCATATTATGAAAAATACGGCAATACCTTCCGTGTCGGTATGGGTGCCGAAGCCATAAAAGAACTCTTACAAAAGGTCGATGTTCCTAAAGAAATAGAATCGATCAGAAAAGATTTGGAAAATGCGACTGGTCAAAAGCGCATTCGTCTCGGAAAGAGATTGGAATGTCTAGTATCTTTCCAAGAATCTGGAAACAAACCAGAATGGATGATTTTGGATGCTATTCCCGTCATTCCGCCTGAGTTGCGTCCTATGATACAATTGGACGGTGGTCGTTTTGCGACATCGGATTTGAATGATCTTTATAGAAGAATCATCAATCGTAATAACCGTCTCAAAAAGCTCTTGGATCTCGGTGCTCCTAGCATCATCGTTCAAAATGAAAAACGTATGTTACAAGAAGCTGTCGATACTCTTTTCGACAACGGACGTCGTGGTCGAAGTGTCAGTGGAGCAGGAAACAGAGCTCTCAAAAGCTTATCGAGCATGTTGAAAGGTAAACAAGGACGTTTCCGTCAGAATCTATTGGGAAAACGTGTCGACTATTCTGGCCGCTCGGTCATCGCCGTAGGCCCTAGTTTGAAAATTTACCAATGTGGTGTCCCTAAAGATATGGCACTCGAGTTATTCAAACCACATGTCATTCACGAACTCGTCGAAAGAGGACTCGCTCACAACATCAAAGGAGCGAAGAGACTCATCGACTCCAAAGACGAATGTGTTTGGGATATCGTCGAAGATGTCATCAAAGAACATCCAGTCATGCTAAATCGCGCCCCTACGTTGCATAGGCTTTCGATTCAGGCTTTCGAACCTGTTCTCATAGGTGGTAAAGCAATTCGTCTGCATCCGATGGTATGTTCGGGATTCAATGCCGATTTCGACGGAGACCAAATGGCTATTCATGTTCCTCTTTCTGAAGAGGCCATGGCCGAAGCTCGAGTGTTGATGCTTGCGAGCAACAACATTTTGAAGCCTGCTGACGGTACTCCAGTCGTCACACCGGGACAAGATATGATCATAGGTAACTATTACATTACTATGGAAGATGCCGGTTTGCCGAACGAAGGTAAAGTATATAAGAACGCAAACGAAGCCCTCATGGCTTACGAAAGAAGAGAGATAACTCTCCAGACTCGTATAGTCGTGCCGGTCAATTCGTTCAAACATAAAATTTTTACAGAAGAACAAAGAGGCAAATATCTCGTGACTACCGCTGGTAAAATCATGTTCAACGATATTTTGCCGGACTCTTTCCCTTATGTAAATGAGCCTTCTAAGGCCAACATCGAAGGTATCACACCTAGTTCTTATTTCCTAGAACCGGGCACAGATATACCCGCAGCTGTAAGTGCAATGCCACTCACCGAGCCTTTCGGGAAAAAACATCTGAAGAGCCTCATAGCTCAAGTCTACGATCGTTATAAGACGACTGAGACGAGTGTATACCTCGATAATTTGAAAGACCTCGGATTCAAATATTCCACTATAGCTGGTCTCACCATTTCCATCACCGACATAGTCACATCTCAACATAAGAGCGAATATGTCGAAAAAGGACAAGAAAAGGTAGATAAGATAAACAAACAATTCAAACGTGGACTGATCACCGACACAGAAAGACATACCCAAGTATGTGATGTTTGGCAGGAAGTTACCAAACAAGTCGGTGCCGAACTTTCCGGTTATGCGAAGAGCGACTTACACAACCCTATATTCATCATGAAAAATTCCGGAGCACGTGGTTCCGATTCTAACTTCAACCAGATGTCAGGAATGCGCGGACTCATGGCTAAACCGAATGGTGAATCTTTGGAAATCCCGATCACGGCCAACTTCCGCGAAGGACTTTCCGTCAACGAATTCTTCCTTTCCAGCCATGGTGCACGTAAAGGTAATGCCGATACGGCTTTGAAAACTGCCAACTCGGGATATTTGACGAGACGTCTCGTCGATGTTGTACAAGACATCATCATCAAAGAAGACGATTGTGGCGCTTTGGCCGGACTCAAAGTATCCGATATCATCGATGCGAAGAGTGGAACAGTTGTCGAATCTTTGGAATCGCGCATAGTCGGCAGATATACGGCCAAGAGAGTCATCAATCCTGAGACCAAGGCGACTATCGTCGACAAAGATTGCGAGATAACTGAATCTATAGCAAGAAAAATTGCCAAAGCCGGTGTCAAAACCGTCGAAATAAGAAGTGTTCTCACATGTAGATGTGCAAACGGAATCTGCCGCAAATGTTACGGTCGTAACCTAGCTACTGGTATCACGGTCGAAAAGGGTGAAGCAGTCGGAATCATGGCCGCTCAATCTATCGGTGAACCTGGTACACAGTTAACGATGCGTACATTCCATGAGGGCGGTGTCGCCGGAGCAGGGGATATCACTCAGGGTCTTCCGCGTGTCGAAGAATTGTTCGAAGCACGTATTCCTAAAGGAAAAGCGACTATTTCTGAGATAACAGGTAAAGTCACTCTGATAGAGCAGGTTAACGGTAAATACAAGATAATAGTCGAAAACGATATCACCGCCAAAGAGCATATCACCAGCTATGCTGCCAAAGTATGTGTCGAAAAAGGTGATATGGTCAATGCCGGAGACAAACTTACGGAAGGTGCAATCAGTCCTAAAGAATTGCTCGCCGTTACAGACCCTATAACTACTCAAGAATACATCTTAGAAGAAGTTCAAAAGGTTTACAAATCACAAGGTGTCGATGTTTCTGACAAACACATCGAAATTATCGCGAGCCGCATGATAAACAAAATGCGTATCGTAGAGAGCAACGACTCGGATATGGTCGTCGGTCTCACTGTTTCATTGAGAGAATTTACAGAGAGAAACAAACCGGTCATCTTAGAAGGAAAAGTACCTGCTAAAGGTGTGCCGATACTCTTAGGTATCACTAAGAGCTCGCTCGAAACCGATTCGTTCTTATCCGCAGCATCATTCCAGGAGACGACTCGTGTCCTCACCGATGCTTCGATCAAAGGTAAAATCGATTACTTGCAAGGTCTCAAAGAGAACGTCATCATCGGTAAACTCATTCCAGCAGGAACTGGTGCAAGAGAATACTCCGATGTTCAAATCGAACTCGAAAAAGAGTTCCTATCCGACGATCCGAGCGAAGTTTTGGAAGAAAAGTTCATGGATGATTCCGACAAGACGGACATTAAAAAAGAGATTGTCAATGCTGAAGAAGAAGGACAACAAGTTGCGTTGGAAATCGACGATGAACCTACAAGTGAAGAAATTGAAGAGAGTGCCGAATAATCGACACTTTTTTTGTTTTCAAAGAAAGCACAAAATTAAAAACTATAAATCATTTCAGTCGCCTTTTTTGACAAAATTTTTGTGATAAATATTATATTATGTATATGTAAAAAGATTAATTTTGCAATGTAAATCAATTGCGTTTATAACCGTTTGGTTGTATACTTGTAGTAAGATATGACAATGATGTCATAAAAAAGAATAGGAGAAGGAACGATGGATTTAAAGACGAAGAGAACAATATGCTTGATGGTAGGAATAGCATCTATTCTCACGATAGTAGGTACTATTTCGTATGCGTACTTCACAGCGACAGGAGAAACAAGACCAGTTCAAGCAACTATCAACACGGCTACAGTGAGTGCTAGATTCGCAGACAACGATACAGGGATTACAGGACAACTATCTTTCGGAGAATCGCTCATAAAGAAGTTCACTATTACGAATACTGGTACGGCCGAAGCGAATGTGAAGATGTACTGGCAAGGGTTAGTTAACACATATTTAGAAGATAGTTTGACTTATACTTTGAGTTATTCTGAAACAGAAGAAGGACCATACACTGAAGTTGTGAGTAAGACGAATGTGCCTCGATCAGAAGAGAGTACGACAGAAGTGTTGGCAAACAATTTGAGTATACCTGTAGGAAAAACATACTATTATAATTTAACTGTAACGTTGAACTATTT
>CAZKKM010000069.1:0-8721 GCA_964553435.1 uncultured Muribaculaceae bacterium
TTCAATATATTTGGTTTGATTTTTGTAAAAGAATGTGATAGACTGTTTGAGAGTTGGAGGTATATATATGGAATATAAAAAATTTGGAAACGTAGTCGTTGCTAGGATAGATAAAGGCGAAGAAATTCTCGAGAAGATCAAAGAGATAGCTCTTCGAGAGAATATAAAGTTGGCTAATGTCAATGCTCTTGGAGCTACGAACGACTTTACGGTCGGAGTATACAATATAGACGAGAAAAAGTATTATGCTAATGAATTCAAAGGCAATTTTGAAATCGTATCTTTGACGGGCACGATCAATACGATGAACGATGAATTTTACACGCACATTCACATGAGTGCCGGTAACGACAAGGGCGAAGTGTTCGGAGGACATCTCAATAGGGCTATCGTAAGTGCTACCTGTGAGATGGTGATAAATGTCATCGATGGAAAAGTAGATAGATACTTTGACGAAGAAACGGGATTGAATTTGTTCAAATTTTAATTATCAAAAAGAGTCTGATCAGACTCTTTTTGATAATTAAATATAAATATTCAAGTCGTAAAGATGAGGTGAAAGATGTAAATATGTCAAAATGTAATTTATGATTTGTCATTTATGAGGTATAATTTTACTATAGAAAAGAGTGATATTTGTGAAAAAATTGGAAAATAAAGTAGCCATAGTAACAGGCGGTGCGATGGGAAATGGCCTTGGCATCGCAAGAGTCTTTTTAGGTTATGGGGCAAAAGTAGCTATATTCGATTATGCCGATGAGGTAAAGAGCACCGTCGCCGAGTTAAAAAACCAATATGGTGAGGACATGGTACTCGGTTACAAAGTAGATATTAGAGACAAAGAGACGGTGGAAAAATATACAAAAGAAGTGGTCGATAAATGGGAGCATTTAGATATACTAGTAAACAATGCCGGAGTCTGTAGACTGGAATCTTTCGAAGAGATGAGTGATGAAGTGAGAGATTTTCATTTTGATATCAACATCAAGGGTACGTGGAATGTCACAAAAGCTGTCGTTCCATACATGAAAAAGAACGATGCTTCTTCCATCGTCAATTTATCTTCGGTCACTGGTCCAATGGTCGCCGACAGTGGAGAAGTGGCATATGCGACGACGAAGGCAGCTTTGATGGGATTCTCTAAGGCTTTGGCAGTCGAATTGGTCGGCGATAATATAAGATCGAATGCCATCTTACCCGGTTATATTGCAACTCCGATGGTCGAAAATATGAGCAAATTGTCGAACCCCGATGATCCGAGTGCTGTGATAGATGGAATAGCCGCGGCCATTCCTATGAAAAGACTGGGAAGGATAGAAGAGCTCGGAGAATTGGCAGCTTTTTTAGCAAGTGATGAGTCTTCTTATATTACGGGACACGAATTCGTAATAGACGGGGGAAGCACTTTGCCGGAGACGATGACAATGGGTGTTTAGGCGGATTCATATCCGTCTTTTACATTATAATATGCCAAAATCAATTGTGAGCTTTCGTATATGCTGTGCGTATTTTTGGGGGCATGTCTTCCGGCTTAGTTTCTTTTACATGTTTTTCGGTCCCATCTTGATCGGCCTGTTCATAATACCAACATTTGAACTCGATGAGATCGAGAGCACGATTCAGTTCTTCTATTTTGACCAAGATGTTTTCTTTCTGTTTTAGAAACATCTTTCGTCTTTGAGAAATAGTCGAGTCTCCTTGAGAACAAAGGTACATGAAATGTTTAATGTCGGCTATTGAGAGTCCGGATTTTTTTAGACATTCGATTACCCGCAGAGTTTCCAATGATCGTTCATCGAACTTTCTTGCTCCGGAAGAATCTCTTTTCATAGTTAGAAAGAGCCCTTCTTTGTCATAATAACGCAAGGTCGAGATGGATAGACCGAATTTGCGAGATAGAATGGTTATCATAGTTGTCGTTTTGGCATTTTTGGGAGGTGTAATACTCATGTGCAAAAGTAATGTGAATAAAGCCGAAGAGAATTATGATGGAAAGTTGCCTTTTCAGGTATAGGTGTCGGAATCGACATTTTGATGAATGAACCTGTGGTAATCGAAAACAACACTGTTCTCAAAAACAGTATAGGAGTAAAGAATTATTTGCATGAATCGGGAAAAATTGCCGATGCTCCGTCTGGGACTGTGTATATGGATGGTTTTGGCGGGGCAGTGTCCAATTTAGGGGTTCATGAGCACTGGAACAACAGCAAAGAAAAAGCATACAGCAGAAATCTAGGTCATGACGAGGGAATAGAACTCATCTTGGTTGAGAAAGATTAAGAAGGTTGCTCATCTAGGAATGGGCATTTTTCATAGTCGCGATTTTGTTGGCACCCAAGGCTAATTCGTGGTATAATCGTCTTGTCAAATAGAACTTGTGGTTATGTTTAGCGAGTGAGGGGTGAAAGTGTGATGAAGAAAATATGCAAATTCGGTCTTTGGTCGATCATCATGGTCGGCATTTCTTACGGAATAGTCAGTCTCGGTTTGTTCATAGGACAGCGAATAGAGATGAAGCAAATCGAGGAACAACTGAGTGAGAAGTATGAGCTTTTCGAAAGTTGTCGCGAGAAACATGAGGAAAAATTACAAGATGAGCGCGATGAATTGGAACAGAAACTAGTCGAGATCGACGATAGAAGACGCGATTTAGAAGAGACAGTCGATGATTTAGAAGTGACAGGAATCGGCGATTCTGTTATGCTAGGAGCTGCTTTGAATCTTGAAAAACAATTTAAAAACGGATATTTCGATGCTAAAGTTTCACGTAGCATTTGGGCTGGTGTTGGACTTTTGGAAGAAATTTCAAGCACGAGAGGATTGGGTGATGTGGTAGTCATAAATCTCGGAGCAAATGGCGATTGTACGTATGCTTGTAAAGTCAAAATAATCGAGGCTTGTAAAGACAAAGAAGTATTTTGGTTGACAGTCACGAACGATGAAAACGTACATGTGAACGATAAATTGAAAGATTTGGCGACGAAGTATGACAATTTACATATTGTAGATTGGGAGAAAATATCTTCGGGGCATGAGGAATATTTCTATTCCGATGGGATACATCTCACAGGTAAGGGACGCATAGCCTATACTGAAGCCGTTCGGAAGTCTTTGATCGAAGTGTACGAAGAAAAATTTGACAAGGAAAAGGCAAGATTGATAGAGGAATTCGATCGAAAACGGAACGAAAAAGTGACTTTCTTTGGCAATGATATTCTATTGTACAATTTTGAAGAAATAGAGAAGAGCTTTTCTTACGATAATTTTAATATCGATGAGAGGTATGATTTTAATAAACTACTAGAAGATATTAAAAAGGCAGTGGATGATGGAGATTTGTCGAATCGAGTGGTCTTCGCATTTGACGAAAAAGCTAATTTGCGTGCCAGCGATTATGAAAAATTAATCGAGATGTGTGGTGAAAGGCAAGTCTTTGTTTTGCTCGTAAATGACAAAATTTGTTTCGACGTCGATGAGAAATTACAAAAGAGTGTACACACCATAGATTTCAGTGTAAAACTCGATGAAAACAGGGATTATCTGTTGAAAGACGGAGTTCATCTTTCAAATCGCGGTAATGTTGTGTTAAAAGAATTGCTGATAGATGCACTTATTGAATGATCGAAAAGGCATTAAAATCGGGATAGTTTCTCGATTTTTTTTCTTTATGGAATGATTTTCTATTTTAAATTGAGTTAATATCTGTTAAAATACTGTAAAAAGGAGTTGTCTGATGAGAAAGTTTGTATCTGTTTTTGTAATTGTCGTCACGTGTTTTTGTTTTGTAATGGGAGTCGATGCCGCATCTTTCAATGTGAGTTCTTCTGTAAAGAGTGTCGCGCCCAACGGATCATTCACTGTTTCTATAGGCGGAGATGCGATAGGAAGGGTCGATTTGAGTGTGACAAACGGAAGTATCAGTACGACGAGTGTTTGGGTCGAACAAAATACTCAGACAATCACAGTAATAGCCGGAATGAGCGGTCAAGTGACTGTCACGGCTACACCTGTAATCGGTTTTTCGGATGCCGATGCGAATTTATACAATCCGGGAGCGAGAACTGTCACAGTTAATGTCATCACACCATCTACTCCGGTAACACCTCCAGTCAATTCGACAGGTACACCACCTTCTTCAACTACGACGAATAATGGGCAAAAAAAATCGACAAACAATGCTCTTTTATCACTGGAGGTCGAAGGTGGGATGCTTTCTCCAGATTTCGATTCTAAAGTAAACGAATATAATGTCAATTTATCTAGCGATACGGCGAGTGTAAAAATTTCAGCCAAAGCGGAGGATTCGAAAGCCAAAGTTAGTGGGACTGGAGAGATAAAAGTTGTGCCCGGAATGAACACGATAAAGATTTCGGTCACAGCAGAGAATGGAAATATCAGAACTTATGTCGTCAAGATTTATGTCGACGAGAAACCGAACGTCTACCTTCCTTTTGATGGGAAGGATATAGGTTTGATTAGAAATCTCGATGACGTAGAGTTGGAAGGATTTAAAAAGGATGAAGAGAATATCGATGGAAAGACGATATCCGTCTTCAAGAATGATGTCTATACTTTGATTTACGGCATAGATGAGGAAGAAAAAAAGAATTTTTATATTCTAAAAGATGGATGTATCGAGAATGTGTTCATACCAGTTCTAGTAGGAGAAAAAACTTATTATATTACTTCTTCTAAAAGCAAAGATGAAGCTTTAGCGACGACGATCATCATAGGTGACGTGGAAGTCGCGGCTGAAAAGACACAGGACGAGGACTTTTATGTCGTGAGAGTCCTAGATGATGAAGGGAAAGCGACGGAGTATTTGTACGATACTAAAGAAGCAACCCTGCAAAGGCGAACGATGTTTTGCTATAAAGAAAAGAATGTTTCCAAAATCGGAGGATTCGGCATAAAAGTTTTGATCATAGTCGAAAGTGTCTACATCATGTTATCGACTTCTGTAACCGTATATCTATATAGAAGAAAAGGTAAGAGCCATGAATAAAATAGGTAAATTTTTTGTAATTTTACTTATCGTATCGAGTCTTTCGTCTTCCAATTTTATAGGCAAAAGAACTAAGACGATAGATGTCTTTCCCGATCGCGAGATGATAGCCAACTACAATGAAGTATATGGCATAAAGGAGACTATTAAACCTCAAATTAGGACAACTGTAGAGAAGAATAGCTCTTTGCGAGAAGTCAAATATTTGGCTGTGTTTGTGGCTTTTGCCGACAGTTCGACGTTGGTAAGTAACCATCTCGACGACGATGAATGTTTGAACAATGCTATGAAACTTTTGAATGGAAACGAGTTTATAAATATGACGGGACCAAACGGGGTGATACAGGTTCCTTCATTCAAAAAGTATTACGAAATGCAAAGTTATGGGAAGTTGTCGATTACGACAGAAATCTTTCCGCGCGAAAACGGTGAAGTGGTGACGTATAAAGATTCTCATCCGATGGGATACTATTTAGCTTATTCGGACAAAAATCCGGATGGATATAAAGATAAAAGCGAATCTTTAAAAAGGGAGACCGCTTTGATCAATTCTGCTATTGCGGCCGTATCTGACGATATAGAGGCAGCTGGTGTGAATCCTGAAGAGATCGACACCGGAGGCGACGGAATCGTCGATGCTATATCATTCTTCATCGAGGGGGCTGATGTTCTTTCTTCTCCAGTCGCTTGGGGCGATCTCTTATGGTCACATAAGCTAGATAATTATGGAATAACGGAGAAGATTCTCGGCAAACAAGTCATCTCGTACAATCTTTTGTACACATACGATTATACTTCGACGGCGGGATTGTTCTCATTGAATAGAGGAACTTATGCGACCATCATGCACGAGTATGGTCATACTTTGGGATTCGTCGATCTATATAGATTCGATTATTCCGGGGCGGCACCCGTAGGTTTTTATGATATCATGGGTTCTTCGAGTGGATCTAATCCACAAAATTTCTTAACTTATTTTACAAGTGAGTATCAAGCAGATTTGAATTGGCACGATGAGATGCCTATCGTAAACGAGACGACGAGGGGAATAACTCTTCATAAACCGCAATTTGTCGATGCAAGTGAAAAAAGGGCAGTCAAGTTGCAAGTCGACGCATCATCCGATGAATTCTTTGTAGTAGAATATCATGCCAAACAAAATACGTACGACACATATGCTGCAGATGCGAGTGGAATCATAGTCTATCGAGTTAATGAAAAGAACAAGTATTCCGGCAACAAAGAAGGGGGAGATCACGGGGAATTAGATCATATCTTCGTCTTCAGACCAGGAGAGACAAATTTAGGTGCAGGTGCTGGAAATCTATCTCAAGCTACTCTAAATATGAACAGAAATATAAAAGGTAAGACTCTAGGTAGTGCCGTCGGATTTGACAATGAGACTATCTATTATTCGAATGGAGTCAATTCTGGAATAGTCATACAAGTGACTGGTGAGACAGAAGATTCCGTAACTTTCGATGTCATTTTTCCAGATTTGCAAGGAAATGGAACTATCGATGATCCATTTGTAATCGATACTCCCGAACTCTTCTTATATGCAATGAGCAACGATACTAGTGGAAAATATTATCGACTCATCGAAGATTTGGATTTTAATAATGTCGGCGATTATCCGAGTATCACATTTCTTGGGACTTTAGATGGAAATGGAAAGACTATCGCCAATGTGAAATCATCGACGGGAATTTTCGATACTTTGGGAGATTACATGGTGCATGCACATGTCGAAAACCTGTTCATCGAAAACATCACAGCGACTTCACAGACTGGAAACTATCTCGGAGGTGTAGTTTCAAATGCTGAAAATGTCACATTAAAAAATGTTCATCTTTTGAGTGGAAGAGTGACCAATGTCGAGAGTATCGTTGGAAATACGGCGGCTTCTACTGGAGGTTTTGCCGGTAAAATCACGAGAGAAGTTTTTATAGACAATTGTTCTTCGTCTATTGAAGTAAGGTCACCTGTAAATGTCGGCGGCTTTATCGGCATGAATATGAATGGACATGTGACGAATTCTTATACGACAAGCAATGTAGCAGGAGAGAAGAATGTTGGAGAATTCATAGGGTTACAATACATTACTGAGAGCAATTACAATACACCTGATCAAGTTTTCTATATTTATCGTGAAGGCACGAATGCGGTCGGAGGGGCAGAGACATCCGTACATAATGTAAATACTTTGCCGATGGATGAACTCGATAGAGGAATTATAGGAGTCAAAATCGCAGAACAAGAGATGTTGTACGTCGACGGCAGCAAAAGTTTCGCTCCTCAGTTTGTTCCAAATGTGAAGGCGAAATATACGATCACTTCGGAAGATGATGGCATCGCAAAATATGAGAATGAAACTTTAAGAGCTTCAAGTAGAGGCACAACGTACGTGTATACCGATATCCAAGTAGGCGATATCGTCATGAGATCGACAACAAAAGTGACGGTCATCGGAGAAGGCGAAAGTATCACAGAAAAAGAAATACTCGATTATTTTGGATTGACTAAAAGAGAGAATTATCTGTTCGGATTTAACTTGGGAGAGTCAATCGAGAGCATTCTTCAAAAATTTGCGAACAATCATTTTGTGGATTTCATCCGATTGAGTGATTCGAATGATCAGGAAATCATTTCTGGTATCATCGCGACCGGAATGAAAATGTCGATTCGTGTTCAAAATATCGAATACGATTATACGATCGTGATAAAGGGAGATGCGAACGGCGATGGGCTTATATATGCGACAGATTACGTAAAAATTAAGAATCAGATAATGGGAAAACCTACTCTCGAAGGTGCGTACTATTTGGCGGCCGACATCGATAATGACGGGAACATATATGCGACAGATTATGTAAAAATTAAGAATTATATAATGGGACGAGGAGAAATACCACAGAAGTAATCATATTAAAAAGCATATAAAAAACGAAGAAGATGTTTCATTCGTTTTTTATATGCTTTTGTCGTGTCTTCCATATGTTTGTTCGAGAGCATCGGCAAGCTTCATGTACATTTCTTCCGATATGCCCAAGTTTTCATACAATCCTTCTTTATCTGCTATTTTCTTGGCTTGTTCGTAGGCATGTGCTGCGGCTATGGAAGTGTAACCGTACATATCCATGTCATTTTTTAAGAGTATTTCCAAGGCTGTCTTTATCGTATTAAAATATTTATTTCGTGGAAGAACATTCAATTTTCCGTCGGAAGTGGATGCGACTTCGCGAATTTCTTGCCCGTAGAGTAATTCGAGCCAAGCGGCGACGATATGCCGGGGAGAAAAATCATGAGGATCTTCAGGACCTAGCAATACCGACTCTTCTCGCAGTTTCATTATCACGATTCCAGGATCGAGGTGTCTGATAGTAGATTCATAGTATTTTTTGATGTAAGCTTGCATGTGTTCTGGGTCAGGACAGATGCTCATGTCATCGAGGGTGCTCTTCTTGGGAACTAGTTCTCGAATGGTCTTTCCTCGATAATCCTTCGGCTTATCTTCGGTTCGTGCCATAGATAGACCTTTATAATTCGCATAGTTTTCAAAATTACTCGTGTATATTTTCATGTTATCATCCATCCAGTTTATATAAAATGATAATAGCACATGCGTCGTCTTTTTTCAATCGCATAGTTTTGCAAAAAAAAAGTGGTCGGGAAGACAGGATTCGAACCTGCGACCCCCTGGTCCCAAACCAGGT
>CAZKKM010000070.1:0-8457 GCA_964553435.1 uncultured Muribaculaceae bacterium
TACACTTTTTATTATATTTGATTCTAATTTTTCCGATACTTCTTGACTCTAACATCGGCAATAAAATTTTTTTTAATGCCCAGTTTGGATTAAATTTTGGCATGAGTTATATCGCTAATTTCTCTTTGTTTTTGTTCTATGTATTCTTTTATGGCTTCGAAAGATTTTTTGGGAAAATGTTCGTCTCGTATGTCTATTCCTATAGATATTAGAATTGTAGACAGGGGCATATTATCGTAGTCACAAAGATGGTTGGCAAGATGTACGATGTCATCGAAGTTCGAGTAAGCACGGGCATAGAATGCAAGGAGCGAGCTGAGAAAGTATCTGTAATTAGCGGTTATAAAATCTTCGCTGAGTATTTGTCCGAGGCTATTGGGGTCACTTTCTATTTCTTCGGCACATTCATCTACGATGGCACATAAATCTTCATAGAAGTCTTTGCATTCTTCCTCGAAAGTTTCTTTCTCAATTCCAATAATGTATTTTTGTAAGAATTTGACTGTATGCACATTTAACGGGCCAAACTTCGAATAAGCGAGGAGTATTAGTTCGTATTCGGAAAGGTTTTCGGCATGTCTTTTCATACTTCTCAATCTAATTAAGGGGTCCAATTCAAATGGGGAAATACCTTTTCGATACATGTAATCGGAGGCGAAGAGTTCAAAATAAATGGATAAAAATTCGGTCAGATAGTATCTGTTTGCCGAAGAAATTAAACCATTAGTATAATGCATAAATTCGTGTATTAAAATACGAACATCTTCGTAATTAAAATTTCTATTGATATTAATAAGTTGTCTCGTATTGCCATTTTCATCAACTACTTTATGAACAGAGTCTGGATACTCGTGTTCAAAGCTAAAATCGAGTTCTCCGCTTGGAAGTAGATTATCGAAAGTGCTCAAGTAATTTTCATCGATATTACCGACAATTTCACGAGCGATGCGAAATACTTCGTCATAAGTAAGCAATATTTGCTTAGTAGAGCTTTTTAAAGAAATTCCATCGATATATTTGAGGAAAGCATCATTCAGTTTACTTATAGACAAAATGTTAGTAAGCAAAAACGAGTCTTTTCTTTCTAAATATTTACAAATCTCATTCAAATAGTGATTCAGTTTTTTGTATATTTCTTCCATAATTATCTTCTCTTTTTTCGTTTTATATGTTCATTATAATATATTTAGTAATCTTTTTAAAAGAAAAATGCTTCTTTATGAAGCATATGTCTACAATATAGCATTCGTGCCTATACCGAACGGAAGGCCTATTATGTAAAGGACAATCAATATTGTAATCCATACGAGAGTCATCGCTCCGGCATAAGGCAGTATATCGGTGATAGATTGTATCAAGCTCGTCGGCTTTTCGGTTTCACTGTTCTTGTCGAGAATTGCCAAGTAGACGGCAAAGTATGCCATGATTGGTGTCAGTCCATATGTGATGCATTCTCCTGCTCTAAAAACTAGTTGGGCAAATTCGGCAGTCATACCGGCATTCATGAAGACCGGTACCATGACTCCGCTCAATATCGACCAACAAGTGACGGGCGAAGGCAAAAATATGGTTGCAATTGCTGAGGCGAGAAAGCCAACGATTATGAGAGGAATTCCTGTAAACCCTGTCGAAGTTATAAATTTTCCTATAAACGCGACGACTATTGTTCCGATGTTCGTCGCTTTGAATATCGAAATAAAAGTCGAGGCAAAGAATAAGATGACAAGAGATTTGCCGACGTTATCGAGAGAATGACCGAGGTATGTACTCACATCTTGGTTGTTCTTTATCGTGCCAGCTCCGATTCCGTAGAACAGTCCACATATGAAGAAGAACAATGTAACTACAAAGACGAAGCCTTGGTTAAAGAATGAATTGTATCCGAAAAGTTTATCTATATAAAGCTCTTGGCTGTAATCGAGGAGATTGCCACTGAAAGGTAATCCCGGTATGATGTTGTAGACAAAGATGAGAATGTAGATGATTCCAGCTGTCAACGACAGCGCAAGTCCTTTCTTTTTCTTTTTATCTAAATAGAATTCCTCTTGTTCTTCCGGAACTTCGTATTTGCCCATCTTTGGAACTATAACTTTTTCGGTTATAACTGTCACGATAATCGCAGCTATTATAGTCATGATTATCATGATGAAGACGAATGCCAAGTTGTTTATCGTATATGTCGCATCCAATGAAACCGCGGCCGCTTCGGTATAACCGATGAGCGAAGCATCGATGGAACTCAAGAATAAGTTGATACCTGTTCCGCATGTGAGTCCTGCAAAAGCCATGATGATACCTGCTTTTGGATTACGTTTGCCATATTTAAAGCAACGTGCACATATCGGCAAAAAGATGATGTACGATAAATCGCCCATGATACTCGCGACAACAGTAATCAAGGAAAGGACAAACGTGACTTTCAATTTGCTTGCCTTTTTCGTGAGAAGAGTGAAGAATGCTTCGAAGAAACCACTCTTGTCCATAATACCGATGCCGATTAAAACGATAATCATGTTGATGAGCGGAGCAAAACTTGCAAAGTTTGAAACGGTTGTACGGAATATCATTTTGACACCAGAGAGATTCAACAACGAGTTCACTATGACTGTCGTCGTGTTCAAGTCTCCTCGAATTGTGTTGACAGTATTGTAGTCTTCCGATACTCCAAAGAAGCCCATTATACCACTCAACAAAATGGTTCCCAATATGAGTATTATGAAGGCTATTACTGGGTGTAGCACTGTTCGTTGTTTTTTCTTTTTAACCATTAGGTTTATCCACCTTCTTTTTCATTTTTTTATAAAACTCTACGCGGTCCATCATTATTTCATGACTACAGCCGGTGCATTTGAGTTTGAGATCGACACCGAGCCTCGTAATCGTCCACGTTTTGGAACCACAGGCATGAGGTTTTTTCATTTCGACAACGTCGCCTAAAACGATATTATTTTTCATGATGCACCTCTATTTCCATTTGATTATATGGAATCTTTATTTTGTTTTTATCGTATCTCTGTTTGATAAGTTTGAGAATTTCACGACGATAAGTCCAAACTTTGCCTGGGCTACAATAAATTCTGATGCCATATTCGATACAGGAATCTTTAAAATCGTTTATTCCTATGAATGCCGTGTCCTTTTTCATCGTTTCCCAGTTTTTGATTTCTTCTACAATATCGTTCAAAATCTTTTCGACTTTTTCGATTGGAGCTTCGTAAGCTGTGGGGATTTTGATGAGTGTGGATGCTGTCTTCTGTGATAGATTAGTTATTTCGGAAATGTTGCGATTGGCGATGATGAGAACTTCTCCATCGAAATTCATAATCTTCGTCGAGCGAAGACCGAATTCTATTATTTGACCGTTAAAATCATTGTATTTGACGAAATCGCCGACAACAAAGTAGTTATCCATGATGATGGAGGCACCACTGATGATATCTTTTAAGCTATCTTGCAGAGCCAATGCTCCGACGGCAGAAGCGATACCGAGACTTGCGATGAGCGATGAGACATCCATTCCGAAGAGGTCCAAAATGATAATCAAAACGATGGCGATGAGAAGCCATTTGAATATGTTTTTCAAAAGTTCGATCACGGTACGTTTTCTCTTTTTATCGTATTCACTTTTGTTTTTGGATAGCAATTTTTCGACGGCAAATCGAAATAGATTATACAATAGATAAGCGATGGCTATCGTGATTATCGTACCGATTACTTCTTTGCTCGTAAGTATCTCGATCAATTTTTCCATCAGTATTCACCGTCCACATCGATGTTGATTATTTCTAAAATGCGAGTCAAATCTTCATCGGATTCAAAAGGAATTGTCACTTTTTTGGCGGAGATGGTCACTTTTGTCCCTATTTTTTCACGCATGGCATTTTCATATACCGAATATATTCTGTTCAAAGGGACAATTCTCGTAACTTTGTGTTTTTTACGAATATTTTCTCCTTGGGAAATGCTCTCAAGTTCGCGCACACTCATCCCCGAGTTGACGATGCGATATGCCAGCGACGTGACATAGTCTGGGTCTTCCATCTTGCTCAAAATTTTAGCATGAGCCATACTGATGCGGCCTTCGGAGACGAGTTTTTTTACATCTTCGGGAAGTGAAACGAGTCCGAGAACATTGGTAATATAACTGCGACTTTTCGATACTTTTTTTGCAAGTTGCTCTTGTGTCAAAGAAGATTTTTTGATGATGTTGTCGTAAGCTTCGGCCTCTTCAATCGGATTGAGATCTTCCCTTTGGATGTTTTCGAGAAGTGCCACTTCCATCATCTCTTCATCGGTGTAGTCTTTGATGATAGCAGGAATCTCTGTGTATCCGGCCAATTTAGCCGCTTTCGTCCTGCGTTCGCCGGCGACGAGTTCGTATCCTTTGATACTCTTTTTGACGATAATAGGCTGAAATAAGCCATGTTCTTTTATCGATTCGGAGAGTTCTTGCAGTTTTTCTTCATCGAATACGCGCCGGGGTTGAAAGGGATTGCTTCTGATTTCAGAGATGGGTATATTTTTGATATCTCGTTCTGTCGCTTCGGCGACTATCTCTTTTTCTATTTCTTCAAAGCTACTAGCTCCTTCGAAGTTGATGTTTTCGTTACTGAAAAGTTGTTCAAGTCCTGTTCCAAGCGCTTTTCTCTTAGTTTCCATCGCGTTCGATGACCTCCTTTGCTAAGTTAAGATAGGCTTCCGTTGCTCGGCAGGTCGGATCGTATTCGCAGATCGGTTTGCCGTGGCTCGGTGCTTCTACTAGTCTTATAAGTCTAGGAATTATAGTATTGAATACTTTGTCACCGAAGAATTTGCGAACTTGTTCGACGACTTCGAGTCCAAGATTCGTGCGCGAATCGAGCAACGTCAGAAGAACTCCTTCGATGGTGAGTTCGGGATTGAGTTTGGTTTGAGTCATGATGATAGTATTCAAAAGTTGGGCTACACCTTCTAAAGCAAAGAATTCACATTGTACGGGGATGAGCACTGAATGACTGGCAACGAGCGCATTCAAGGTATGAACGCCCAATGATGGAGGACAATCCAAAATAATATAATCGAAATCTGCCTCAATTTCCTCGAGAGCTTTTTTTAATTGCTGATTTTTTTTGAATTCCGGATCGGCATATTCCATCTTGTTGAGTTCTGTTTCCAATACGGCCAGGTTTATAGTCGCCGGCATGATGAATAACTTTGTAAACTTCGTCTTGATAATTGCATCGCGTGCTGAACATTTGTTTATGAGCACTTCGTAGATGCTGTACTTGATTGAGCCTTTATTTACTCCTAGTCCAGTGGAAGCATTACCTTGCGAATCCAAGTCGACAAGCAAAGTTTTTTTGCCCAATTTTCCTAGAGACGCGGCCAAATTTATGCTCGTTGTGGTTTTTCCAACTCCACCTTTTTGATTAACTAAAGAAATAATTTTTGCCACTTTATACCACACCTTCATTTTGTTTTATTTCTTAACTATTTTAACATATTTATGGGGTATGTACAACCAAAGAATTGAAGTAAATTTCATAATATTTCGTAGTGATGTTTTTTTATAGAGGATTCGGAATTAAAAAAACCGCCTGTTTATTGCGGTTTTTGTTCGTCGATAGCTCTATTTTTTTATTTAGAATCATCTTTTTGTTTGGTGAATATACGAGGAGCATTGTAGATTTCTTCGAAGGCGATGTAGTCTTCTATAGTGTATTCGGCTGAGACGTACTCTTCGGGCAAGAGAAGTGACAGATTTACTTCACTTATCGGCATCGCTTCAGTGCGAACGATTCCATTGCCGAATTCGTCATAGTCCGTCGTCTCAGAAAAATTCAAGACAATATCTCCATCAAGGGCAATGGATTTTTCTACAGTTTCGACAGAAGTTGGTCCGGTAAACAGGGTCACTTTGGAATAATATCCTTGGGCGACTGTAACATCGTCGTTTCCATTTATGACGAGAACGTTTTGAAATTCGGCATGAATGCTCGGGTCTTTTAAGGATGTATATCTCATCACAACGGCCTTGATTTTGGTGTTAGCATCATCGAGATATGGCTCGAGAAGAGTGTTTTCAAAGATAGCAAAATTTTCAGATAGTTCTTTTTCCTGTTTTCTCATATCGATACTAGGCCAAGAATCTTTTGGTGTGACAAATATATTTTCGGCCTTTTCCGTTTCAGGATTTTGATAAGATATCACACCAACTCGATGGACAGGTATTTTTTCTTCTTTTAAAAGTGGTTCTTCAACTGTTTGAACTGTCGGTTCTACGGTTTCTTCTATAGTTTCACTCGGTAGTTCAGGTATATTTGGCTGGTCGATTTCTCCTTTGATTGTCGATAAAGCCAAACCGCTGAGAAGAAGTACACAGGTTGCACCTGAAAAAAATCTAATTTTATTTTTCATTTTTATTTACCTCACTTTTTATGATATTATAAGTCTTTCGAATGATAAAAGCAAGCAACCGCTCCAAATCAAAAAGACGAAATCATTCTTCGTCTTTGTCGATTTCTCGTGACTCTTCGACTTTGTCGTATTTGGTAAGTTTACCAGTGGATACGAGTTCGTCGATTTCTTCTTTAGTAATAGTCTCATGTTCGATGAGAGTATCGCTTATGAGTGTGACCAATTTCTTGTTCTCTTTTAGGATTTTGGTTGCTTCTTTATAACAGCCATCGACTATCTTTCTAACTTCGGTATCTATTTCCAATGCGACTTGATCACTGAAGTTTTTGGCTTTATCGTAATCGCGACCGAGGAAAACACTTCCCTGTTTCGATTCGAGTTGGACGGGTCCGAGATCGCTCATACCATATTCTGTTACCATAGCTCTGGCGATCTTGGTTGCTCGGCTAAAATCGTCTGATGCTCCGGTAGAAATTTCACCGAAGAAAAGTTCTTCGCTGACTCGACCACCTAAGAGACCGGTTATTTGAGCGAGAAGTTCTTTTTTAGTTGCCAAGTTCATGTGTTCGTCTTTCGGCAGCATCATCGTGTAACCGCCAGCTACTCCTCGTGGAATAATCGTGATCTTATGAACATCTTGAGCATCTTCTAATTTGATGCCGATGACAGCATGACCTGCTTCGTGAAGACTTACAAGTTTTTTCTCTTTATCCGTTATTTTGCGGCTGACTTTTGCTGGTCCCATGAGAACGCGATCGGTCGCTTCGTCGATTTCATCCATCGTGATTGCCTGTTTGTTGCGACGCACGGTCAAAAGTGCTGCTTCATTTAAAAGGTTTTCGAGATCCGCGCCGCTGAAGCCTGGTGTTCTTTTAGAAAGATTTTTGAGATTGACATCTTTGGCAAATTTCTTGTTCTTAGCATGTACTTCGAGAATAGCTTCGCGTTCATCAGCATCTGGATAACCGACAGTTACTTGTCTATCGAAACGGCCTGGTCTCAAAAGTGCTGGATCGAGAACGTCAGGTCTATTAGTTGCGGCTATGATAATGATACCTTCATTGGCGCCGAAGCCGTCCATCTCTGTCAAGAGTTGATTCAAAGTCTGTTCGCGCTCGTCGTGCCCCCCACCGATGCCAGTTCCTCTTTGTCGACCAACGGCATCAATTTCATCGATGAATATCAAACATGGTGCGTTGTGTTTTGCTTCTTTGAACATATCTCTCACACGACTAGCTCCTACACCGACGAATAGTTCGACGAAATCGGAACCGCTTATGTAATAGAATGGAACGTTCGCCTCGCCGGCGACGGCTTTTGCAAGAAGAGTTTTACCTGTTCCAGGAGGACCGACGAGCAAAACTCCCTTAGGAATGCGTGCGCCAAGTTTCTGAAATTTTTTAGGGTTCTTCAAGAAGTCGATGAGTTCGGATACCTCTTCTTTTTCTTCTTTTAAACCGGCGACATCGGTAAATTTAACTTTTCCTCCATCGGCATTCAGCTTGGCCGTACTGCGGCCGAAGTCCATCGATTTGTTGTTGCCGCTCGAAATCTTGACTAAAAGGTATAGAGTAGCACCTACAAGCAGGACCGTCGGTACTACATTGACTATAATCGATAATAGTGGGCTTGCACCAGGGTCTTTGTTAGTATTAACTTTAAATTCCATCGTATCACGATATGTGAGTATCTTATTCATGACTACTTCAGAATATGGAACTTTTAGGCTGAATTTTTCGGTGCTCTTATATCCTTTAAGTTTACCTTCTATTTCATAGATACTTGAGCCTGCCGAAGGAGTAATCGTTATTTCTTCGACGTTGTTGGCAGCAACTTCTTCCATAAATTTATCGTAGGTGAAATCATGAGTTATGTTTTTGGATGCGTTGAAGAAGTACAGTCCTGCAGCCATCATTCCGAATAAAATGATGTACATAACTATGGATTTTACCATCGAGTTTTGATTATTTCTTTTCATTTATATTTTCCTTTCTTTTGCGTGTACCTAAGTATTATATCATATTTTCCCTCTTTGTTAATATCAAATTTACTTTTCTTGAT
>CAZKKM010000071.1:0-8431 GCA_964553435.1 uncultured Muribaculaceae bacterium
GAAATAGTCAAATATCCATTATCGCATTCTAGCTTGATATCGTCCTTATCATAACCAGGAACATCTAAAACGATGTGATAGTCACCATCTTTCTCATAAATATCGCATTTCATTTGATCCTTTAAGGTAGGTTCAAAGAAACTGTCAAAGAAATCATCACCTGAATAAAATTTTCTTGGAATTAAATTCATAATTCTTCATCACCTTTCTGATATAATCATACCACTTTAATTAGCACTTGTCAACATAAAGTGCTAATTTTTTTCCTGTTTCCAATATATATTATATCCTTACTCGTAATTTTTATACAAAAAAATGCCTTTTTGCACTATTCTTTTCCTTTTATAAAGACGAGCAACTTGCTCAATATATAATTTAATATGGTCACGACCACTTGTGCTACGAGTTTCATTATTTTATCATTAAAATGTAACACGTTTACTGTCAAGAACATGAAACCCATATCTATGAGCAATGTCATGACACGTGCTCCGCAAAATTTCGTTGCTTCTTCTATTATGTTCGGATTCTTGCTCTTGAAGACGAACTTTCTGTTAGCAAAAAAGGCAAACGCGACGGCAAACACCCAAGAGATGACATTGGCAATCTGCAATTCCAAAGCTTTTTCTGGATCCAATATGGTGTAGACACACGCATAATAAGTAGCCAAACTGACGACAGTCGTCGCTACACCTACTATTATGTAGTTTATGATTTCTTCGTACTTTTTATAAAGTTTCTTAACTTCTTCCATAGACTTACTCCTCTATCAACCTAATAGATTCGATGACAGGTTGATTGTCTTTATTCACATAGCCAGATTCTTCATCTTCTACCGGTGTGTTTTCCGCTATCTCATCGACTATTTCCATTCCTTCCGTCACGTGTCCAAATGCCGCATACTTTCCATCGAGAAAGATGCTGTCTTTGTGTACTATGAAGAACTGACAACTTGCCGAATCGGGATCTTTTGATCTGGCCATTGAAATAGTTCCTCTCCTATGACTGATGTTGTTTTCAACTCCATTTTCTTTGAATTCGCCCTTGATTTTCTTATCGAGTCCTCCAAAGCCATTCCCCTCAGGATCGCCTCCCTGTATCATGAAATTTTCGACGACACGATGGAAGGTCAATCCATCATAAAATTCATCTTGTACCAGTTTGACGAAATTTTTGACAGTGATCGGTGCCTCCTCGGCATCCAACTCGACTTTGATACTTCCCATATCTTTTACCTTTATCTCGATATTATAGATCTTCTGTGTTTCCTTGCCACATCCGGATAGACAGACGACCACCCCTATCATAAATATTAAAAATACAATTTTCTTTTTCATAGATTCACCATAACTTTCTTTTTATATTTCCGACCCTATGGGCGAATGACATAACCGGCTTCTTCCATCCGCTCGACCCAATCTCCATATAAGACAAATTCATAGGTCAAGTTCTCTCTGATATTCATACGTTTATTGTACTTCGGTCTCGACCACTTATCGGAAAAGTCGTCGTAATGAACGAACGAATTGAATGGAACGAGCGGAACGACCGCGACCGTCTCGTTCGTATCCTCCGAAATGTGTTTGATGTAATTGTCTCTTTGCAAATTGACGAATGAAATGACCGAATAAATACTTGTATAATAGATGAGCAACACAGCACATACGACGAGTGCTCCGCGTTCATATTTTTTAAATTCGAACTCCGCTTCTCGCATGATATAAAATGTTTCGATCACCTCTAAAATATAGACGACGAAGAAATTTCTAGGTCCGACAGGTGTCACCAAGAAAAGAGGAGCGACTATGCCAACTATGCAAACTAATGGCAACAAAACTTTGACAAAAGATTTCTTCTTGTAAAAAAGCAAGATGATCTGACTGACGAGAATCACGATGTATATTCCTGCTAATCCAGCATTTATATAGAGCTGACTATAACCAGGCAATCCCCATTCTGGATTAGTCAAATTCAAAACTGTAAAACATATGAATGCCAATGAATAACAAAATGAAACATTCAAAATGCTCTGCTGTATCGCGGAGTAATCTTTTTGATTCTTCTTAAAGTAGGCATAAGAAGCTCCAGATATGGCGGCCAACAAAATGACATTTTCGAATGCGATATATTCGTGCATAAAATACACGTAATTGATTATCGCATGAACTATCATATCTTTTATATTGCCTGCAAATGACCGATAGAAATCTTCGCCTGCGAACACATTGTGATAAGTAGGCTGAATGAACATCAAAAATGTACCCAAAATTGCCGTCCCGAGTGCCACAGCTGCCGCCGGATTGACTTTCTTCTTTTTGATGAAATAAATGATGTTCACCGCTGCCGTAATGAGCACCAAAAATATTGTGATATTTTCGAGAAAGAACGAGGTCAAGAAGACGAGTACGATCGTTCTTATTATCGTTCCTGTCGTCGCTTCATCGGCATATATCTTTCTCAAACCCGTCAAGACGAGCAATAACAGAAGAGTAGAAATCGTGTAATTTGTAAATCCACTTGCCCAAGTGATACCCTGTACGAATATCGAAAGTGGCATTGTCAACACACCGAGCCAAATGAAAGAATTTGGCACATCGGTTTCTTTCTTGATGACATATACTATTCCTACGAGCACGAGCGCAGTCGCGAATGCTCTTATAAAAGCATTTTTCGTTATCAAAATTACGAGAAAATTCCCAACGTAGCGGCCATTCAGTTCCGTATCGACCAACAAACTTCCATAGTCGCTTAAAGATTTTGCTCCCCAATCGAAGTCATCTCCGCTGAACGGTAAGACGAGTGCACAACAAAACACGAGAGCAAAACACAAAATCCATTTCCAATTCTTCTTAAAAAATTCTTTCATGCTTTCACCTATCATTCTTTCTATAATCTCTTATGATGTTTGCAGCATCTAAAAGCATATCGAAGTTACCAGCATCGAACCACAAAGTTTCCCTTGGAAGTGTAATTGCCTTCAGCTTGCCTTCTTCGAGATACATGTTGTTCACGGAAGTCATCTCATATTCACCACGAGGCGACAGTTCGACTTTCGATAACTTTTCGGAAATACCCGCCGGATAAAAATATATACCTGGCGCTATGAAATTGCTCTTTGGCTGTAATGGTTTTTCTTCTAACGATATGATAGTCCCATTTGCATCGATTTCGAGCACACCGTAATCGGTCGGATTGGCCACTTCTAAAGCGATGACAGATGCGTTGCCTTTTTCTGCCTCGATCTTGCCATAATCGATCATCTCGCGAATACCTTCCTTGATCAAAACATTGTCTCCGTAGTAAAGGAGCACTTCCTCACCATCGAAGAAATCCTCGATCTGCTTAAGTGCACCGGCCGTGCCGTTTATTTCTCTTTGCACTCGATAAGTGATGCGAAGTCCGAATTCTGTTCCATCTCCGAGAGCAATTTTAAACAAATCTTCACAATCTTCTGACACGACCAAAGCGACATCTTCTATTCCGGCCGTCTTCATAAAGTCCAAAGCATAATATATCATCGGTCTATCGTACAACGGCAAAAGAACTTTGGGAATTGCCTTTGTGAGTGGATACAATCGTTCCCCTTTTCCGGCTGCCAAAATTATACCTTTCATAATTTTAATACCTACTTTCTGTTCGCTTTAAATTATACAATAATTTACTACATGTTACAATAAAAGTTCTATAATCCAAAGAAAAAAGACATCTTCGTGTCTATTCACATCATGAAAGTTTGACCACCAAAATATCTCCAAACTGCTCGATACAATCCTCACTTGGAAAAGCATCCATCGTTTCGTATTTTTCTGATTTGATGATATCTTTTCTCTCTTCATCAGATATCTGTTCAAATGACCTTCCGGTCACATTTTTGATGACCGCATGAATCTTATAATCGGAAAAATCTTGTTCGGCCGAATAACCGACATATGGACTCCACAATCCTTGATCGAACGTTATGTAATTATCGTACACTGTCTTTGTGTCGGAAGAAAGTCCATACACTCCGACTCTATTCCCGAAAAACACCTTCGTCGAAGAAGATACACCATCTTGTCGTTCGACTCTATCGAGTATTCTATTAGTCACAAGAATCGTCTCTTCGTTGAACTTCTCCATTTTGGCATAATATGTGTTTGTTAAAGAGAAGTCGCTCCAAATTACGACCGAAATACAAATCAAACATAATAATTCCATTATATTGTACGAATCGTTTTTCCATAATCCCCTTCTTTTTATATAATTCAAAAGCAAGAAAGGTAAAATGAACATCAATACAAATTGATAAATGTTCAAAGTCGACAGATGAGTCTCATACATGACGAAATCTAACACATTGATTGCAAATGGAAATATCATGACCCAAAATATACATGCTCCTATTTTGAAAAGTCTATCTTTTTTTCCTGCTCTCACAACTTTTAAAGTGAGAAAAATGCCGAGCACCACGAGATACACCTGAGCAAAAACGACTATCCATGAGGGATTATAGAATCTCTTGCCCAATAGAAAATAAATTACATGTCCATAAGTCCTACTTATCAAATAGGGCCACTCGGCGAAAGGAGGTATACTGCCCATGTTGTCGAGACCTTTATATTCCAACAACTCGACACCTGCTATATTGTACACAACTTTCACGATGAATAGATATATTCCTACTCCGATTATACCCATAGCCATATATTTTAAAATCTCTTTCCCGAGTTCTTTTTTCTCTTTGCTCTCGAAAATTTTGAAAAGAAGCATCATCATCACTAGAGCGATGCTCACCGTTATATACGACTGATAATAACCGAGCGAAATCGCCAACAACACTCCGCCGATCACAAAACCGTACTTGTTTTTATCCACGATGTACACGGCCAATACTGAACTCACGAGGCCAAACATATATCTTTCTATCATGAACGAATAACCGAAACTCATCGCCAATACAGGAAATGTCGTCAACAATACGGCTATCAAAGAGGCATATAATTTATTGTCATTTTTAAACATCTTGTTTATCATGACACTTACGAATCCGAGACCTATTGCTACGATGATTAAAAGTACGACTGTCGATATACAAGGAGAGAGAAGATTTCCAGGCATCCATCTACCTGAACCTAACATCTCCTGTTCCACAAACGGAGCAAACAGACTATCTTCGTTGGCCCAATTGTTCACAAAAAACTTGAGGTGACATATTATAGTCGAAAAGAAAGCAACTGCAAAAGCCCATTTTGTACTTTCATCTATTTTCGTCTTAAAGTTGTTTATCCACTCTTCCGATGATTTAAATCTAAACTTCATAATTTATCACTCGTCTTTTCTTATCATATCTATGATTGCTCGAGCTTTTTCGCTCCAATCATTCTCTTTTGCTTCTTTATCTAACAAGGCGACATTCTTCTCGTCGTTTTCTTTTTCTATAGCTTCATCCAACATCTTCAAAAATTCATCGTGCGTCTTTGCTATCATGACACTTTTATACTGACGACACTCCTTCAAATCGGTAATGACGATGGGCTTATGCAAAGCCATATATTCGAAAATCTTTACGGGACTTGTCGCTTCTGTTATGTTGTTGATTTTGAATGGGATAGTGAGTACGTCGCACTTTCGAGCATAATTTTTGAGTATCTTGTAATCTCTCGTACCCAAGAAATGTACGTTTTCTAATTCACCTATGCCACTTTCTTCGAATGCATCGTCATATTTTATTCCAAAAAGAACGATACTATATTTTCCGGTAGCATTTATCTTCTCGACCAAATCGTAATCGAACCATTTTGCCAAAGCTCCATAGTAGCAGACGATCGGCTTGCCTAAATCTAAAACTCGCCTGAAATCATCATCCAATTCGTAAAACTCATCGAAAGTTTTAAAAAACTCGTAATCGACCCCGTTTGAAGAAAAGGCGACGTTCTTGTTTCCTCTTCGCTCTAATACTTTCTCCTCTAAAGCGCTCGCTGTTACGACGACATACACATCGTCATGCCTCATCGCATACTCGTATTTGTCGACGATATTTTTGGGCAAATCTTTTGTTCCAGCCAATTCCGGTGACAGATCATCGACATACTCATATATGAACCTAAATCCCTGACGCATGTAATCTTCTATATTTTCTACCGTAAGTTTCCAATCTGTCGAATAAAGTTGAATGTATTTAGGTTTAGTTGACTCGGCTAAAACTTCCATCAATATCTTATTTAAAGCTATATTATTGAAATTCAAAAGATACAAATTATCGGCTTGTTTCTTAAATATTTTGACCTTATCGGTCATAGTCGTCACTTCGTATAGAACTAGACACTTGTTTTTAGAAAGATTGTTCGCAATATGTTGAGGTCTTTGATAAAGAGGAACATCGTACCCGAAGCTGCTTCTCCATAAGATGATTCTGTCGTAATCCTCGCCGCAAAATATCTCTTCTAATTCTTTCTTATACTTTTTCTTATTAAAGAACACTGCAAAGCTTATCCTATTGAGATAGTTCGCGACTACATAAGCATATAGTTTCTTACAAAATCCCACAAACCCATACTTCTTATAGACATTTACTAATTTAGTTAATTTATCTTTCATAATTTCACTCCATATATATACTTTTTCTTTTCTCTAATTTATATTTCTAGACGATCCTATTTGCCACTTATTCAGCAGACCCTCTTTTTACCATATATCCGTCAGTTAACCGATATTATCCATAGCAAACATTATAACACTCTTGAATACAGACACATCAATATAAATGAAATGTTAATCAATCTATTGATTCAAAATGTAACATATTGGAAAAGAATCGTTTCCTCTTCAGCAAAATCTCTAGTTTATTAAAGGCCAATATCATACCTTTTAGTATAAAAACAAAAGCAATTGTAATGAAAAGATTTAACACAAACATAAGAAATATCTCGCCGCTAACACTCATTTCCTTAAAACACTCTAAAAATTCATATATAAAACTTGCTCCTAATCCCTGACAAAAATAAAATAATAAAGCATTTTCTCCAACATAAGTCAAAACATTTTTCTTCTTGAAATTTACTACATCTTTAAAATAAGAAACAGCTATTATAGAAATAAGGCTATATATCAAATAATTTATATTATAAGTCAATTTAGCTGTCTGCATATCGAGAAAGTTATAGTCACCAAATCTCAACAGTAAATATAAGATACTTATGATAGATATTTCCAAAATGATAAATGTTCTTAAATCAATTTTATATTTATATAAATAATATCCCAAAAGATAGATAAATAAATAAAACAACGTTTGAATGTCAAAAAAGAAAAACGATGGAAAATACAATTTCATACCATAAATCAAAAAGACAAACAAAATTATATATTTAAATTCTCCTAAGGATTTAAAATATTTATTATAAAGACTTATGATTATAGACCCAAGTAACGAAACAGTAAAAAACATAAATATAAACCAAATCGACCCACCTACTACATAGAGTCTACTACTCGCCGGAAAAATAAAGAAAAAAGATTTAAATATATTGGGTATAGTAAAATTGGCTCTGTCGATTAAAAATGTTATAAAAAAGAAAATTACCAAAAACAAAATATACGTCTTCCATAATTTTAAAATGCTCTTTATCGTTTTTGTTGTCGAATTGCTAAAATTATATGTCATACCCGATATAAAAATAAATAAAGGAACATCTATCAATAAAGCAGCTGAACGAATCCAATCGGGTGCATATCTTTCTCCACTCCAAAAGACAGTATGAATAAAAATTATACTCAATGCTGCAAAACCCCTAAAAAAATCTATATTGTAATTTCGTTTCATCTTACTATTTTTAACCATCTTAACTCCTCATTTTACAAATTTTAATCTTTATCAGACCAATCCGTAATCAAATCTCCATCAACTAAATATGCTTTTTGAGCGATTTTGCTCAACGGTTCATCGGAACGCGAATCAGAATAAAATTCCTTTATTTTAGAAATTCCTCGTTCTCTCAACCTATTTACTTTATTTTCACCAAAACAATTTTCTCCGATAAACTTTCCTGTCTTTTTATCTACTTCACTCGCAATAAGCTCAAATCCGTATTTTTTTGCCACAGGATTAAGTAAAAAGAATGGAGATGCACTTATGACGATATCAGAACTTTTTTGTTTATCTTTATAAAAGCTTTTAAGCTCATAGTTTTTCTCTATCCAAAATTCTTCTGCCACTTTATCGATATCGTCAAAGAATTTTATAAAATTAAAATATGTCGATTTCAACTTTTCTTTATTTATCAATTTCAAAAAATATAGTATTACCATTAAACCAAATTTCGGTAAAATGATTAAGCATCTCTTTTTCTTTCCAATACAAAATTTAAAAAAATCTACACTGGAATCTCCATCATATATTGTTCCGTCAAAATCATAAACATTCATAAAATCAAACCCCACTTCCGATAAGAGC
>CAZKKM010000072.1:0-7617 GCA_964553435.1 uncultured Muribaculaceae bacterium
GTTTTCCTTTCTATGTGTGCCTTGAACGAATGTGAAAGGAATGGAACTTACTATGGGAAAAAAGTTTTACATCACGACACCGATTTATTATCCATCGGACAATTTTCACATCGGCCATTGCTATAGCACTATAATTGCCGATTCGATAGCTCGCTATAAGAGACTCGATGGCTATGACACTTACTTTTTAACAGGAAGTGACGAGCACGGTCTGAAAATTGAAACAAAAGCACGGGAAGCGGGAGTCTCACCACAAGAATATGTAGATAAAATTGTCGAAAATGCAAAAGATCTCTGGCGAAGTCTCGATATCACTTATGACAGATTCATTCGTACCACGGATGAAGACCATGTCAAAATTGTCCAAAAAATATTTAAAAAACTATATGATCAAAAAGACATCTATAAAGGGGAGTACAAAGGATTATACTGTACACCTTGCGAATCGTTTTGGACACCAACTCAAGCCAAAGACGGACTATGTCCCGACTGTGGTAGACCTGTACACGAAGTGAGCGAAGAAGCTTACTTTCTCAAACTATCGAAATATCAAAAAGAACTAGAAAGATACATCGAAGACCATCCAGAATTTATTCAACCGGAATCACGGAAAAATGAGATGCTCAACAATTTCATAAGACCGGGGCTCGAAGACTTATGTGTTTCGAGAACAAGTTTTACTTGGGGAATACCCGTTTCCTTTGACGAAAAACACGTAGTCTATGTCTGGCTAGATGCTTTGAGCAATTATATAACGGCACTCGGATATCTCACCGATGATGACTCGAAATTCCAAAAATATTGGCCTGCCGATGTACATATTGTTGGGAAAGAAATAGTTCGTTTTCACACGATTATTTGGCCGATCATTCTCATGGCACTCGATCTACCTTTGCCACATAAAGTATTCGGACATGGATGGCTCATCATCGAAGGCAATAAGATTTCTAAAAGCCTTGGAAACTATCGCGATCCTCGAGAATACATCACTAAATACGGAGTAGATGCTGTACGATACTTTGTCCTAAGAGAAATACCTTTTGGTAACGATGGAAATTTCTCGGAAGAAGCACTCGTCAACAGAACTAACTCCGATTTGGCAAACATTTGGGGCAACCTTTTAAATCGAACAATAGGCATGGCAAACAAATATTTCGATGGACATGTTGTCGATAAAAAAGTTTCTGAACGTATCGATGAGGAACTATGTGCCCGTCTTTTAGAACTTAAAAAAATGACTGATGAAAAGGTCGACTCTCTCGAAATATCCAAAGTTCTCGAAACGATATTCGATACTTTGCGCATGAGTAACAAATACATCGATGATACGACTCCTTGGATACTTGCAAAAGATGAGACTAAAAAGGATAGACTCGAAACCGTTCTATATAACATTCTCGAATCGCTCCGCATCACAGCTATTCTTCTTCGCCCGTTCCTGCCTGCGAGCTCAGAAGATGCCCTCACTCAATTGAATCGATTAAATGAGACTTTTGAAGATGCAAAATACTCAGAAGACAACGAATATACTCTCACAAAAGAACCGCATGCGCTTTTCCAAAGACTGGAATATATAGTAGATACAGAATGATACTTGTCGACTGTGTGAATAAAAAAAATATTTCACACAGTCTTATTATTTCCTGGGAAATAATACTTTACTTTTGTTCATATAAACTCTATACTTTAAAGAGGTGATTAATTATGTTTACTGATACGCACTGCCATATTTTAAAAGAATACTATGAAGATATAGACACAGTCGTACGAGAAGCGGAAGCCAGAGGTATAACCAAGATGATCGTAAACGGCACCAATCTAGCTACAAATCTCGAAGTATTGAGTTTAGCTCAAAACTATAAAGCCATCTATGCTGCTATCGGTTATCACCCCGAAGACCTAGCCGATTTTCGAGAAGAAGATTTAAATGAAATCGAAGAGAACATCGATAAAATCGTCGCCATCGGCGAAATCGGTCTCGATTATCACTACGAACCATGTGATCGTATATCTCAAATGAAACTTTTTCGGCGACAGCTGGATATCGCTCAAAAATATCACAAGCCAGTTATCGTCCACTCTCGCGATGCTACAGAAGATACGATAAAAATTTTAAAAGAATATCCTGAAGTCACTGGCTCCATACATTGTTTCAGTGGGAGCATCGAAACAGCGAGAATATATATAGAAATGGGATATAAACTCGGTTTCGGCGGAGTTTTAACCTTTAAAAATGCCCATCTCAAGGATGTTCTCAAAAAGATACCTCCTTCAGCAATTCTACTCGAAACAGATTCTCCGTATCTTTCACCCGAACCAGTTCGTGGAACTGCAAATACTCCAGCAAATATTTCTCACATAGTCGATTTTATTTCCCGGGAAATATCGCTATCACCCGAAGAGATAAGTCACATAACAGAAAAAAACGTACGCGACCTTTTTGACATTTGATTATATTTGTGATAAAATTGTCAACATAAGGAGTAATGATTATGAAGAAAGTGCACATGCTGTACAAAGTAATCTGTTCGACAATACTCGTCGGTATAATTCTCAGTTTTCAAAACAGCAGTATCACGAGCACAACTGCGACGACCAACACTAACCTTAATAAAAATGTCGATTTAAATGCCATGGCAAAAGTTATAAAGAATTTCCAAGAAAACGATTTGAGCACAGTTTTAGATACATATAACGGTACTTTGACAGGATATGTCGCCGATTGTCCTCTATGCTCCGGTCGCTTAGGCTGTACTGGGCAAAATGTCCTCGATGGCACAACATCCTATTACGACTCTCAATATGGAGAAGTTCGAATAGTGGCTTCTTCTGCTAATTTACCTTGCGGTTCGATTGTCCGTTTTAAAAACGATACTCTTTCGTTAAATGGAGAGATAACAGCTATCGTCCTCGACCGTGGGGTCACAGGTACGACATTAGATTTGCTCGTCGACACGGTAGATACGGCCATCAAAAAGGTGGGAAGTAAAAAGATAAATTACGATGTACTGAGATTCGGATGGACTCGTGAAATATCATGAGTCTTTTTCTTTTGAAACAAATGTGTTAACATTAGAAGGGTGATTACTTATGACAAAATTTCAATTTAAAAAAAAATATGGACAAAATTTTCTACAAGATGAAGCAATCATTTCTAAAATCGCTTCGACGATAAATCCGTCCTCTCGCGATCTCATCATTGAAATCGGTCCTGGTGCAGGCGCTCTCACCAAGAAACTTAAAGACCACAATTGCCAATTGATAGCCTTCGAAATAGATGAAGATACAAAAAAATACTTGCTTCCACTAAAAAACGAGCACACTGAAATCTTCTATGGTGATTTTCTCACAATTGATCTACAGAAATTCTTACAAAATCGCACATATGATAAATTGTATTTTGTTGGCAATTTGCCATACTACATAACAACTCCCATCATCGAAAAGATCATCGACTCACATATTCCTCACGAAAGTTTAACGATCATGGTTCAAAAAGAAGTAGCCGACCGTTTCACTGCGACCCCACAACATAAAGAATATGGTCTCATGACTGTTTTATTGCACTATTGGTACGACACGATAAAAGTGATCGATGTCCCTCGAAATGCCTTTTATCCGTCTCCAAAAGTAGACAGTACAGTCCTCAAACTTATCAAAAAAGAGCCGCTTCCGGTTGATTACAAAAACCTCAAAGCTATTTTAAAAGCTTCCTTTCAATTCAAAAGAAAAACAATCTTGAACAACTTGAAAGAATATGATAGACTAACACTCGAAAAAGTTCTTAATGAACATGGATACACCCTGTCTAATAGGCCAGAAGATCTAAACCTTCAAACCTACGTCGATCTTGCCAACCGCCTTACAAAGAGTGATTAGATGACAGAAAGGAATGATATAACGTGAACCTTTTCTATACGATAGACCAAAGAAAACTGACAGTTGTGACACATAGTGGAGTTCGGGTTTTTAAATTTGCATCGAATGCACAAGCCACCGATGCACAAAGCCTGCTCCTTCTCGAAAACGAAATTGAAACAGCAGAGAAACTATTACATACAAAACAAAATGCAATGCAGGAAAACATCTCAAATAAAATACAAGATTTTTTCCATTGCCTAATCCTTCCATTGCTTTTTGCTTTGATACCTGTCGCATTGACTTTTATGACCGCATCAGGGACAGTCCATACGCGTTTCGGTGAAATCTCCGCGCGCCTTTCAACATTCATTTCTACAAACATCATTTTTCTTCCCGTAGCGGCCATCTTTTTTGGATCCGGACTATACAAAATTCTCAATAGAAAACGAAAAAGAGAACAAATCTCGAAAGAAATGGAGCTTTTAGAAAAAGAGCTGTCGAACAAAAAGGAATTGCTTGATCGTCTCAACTGTCAAATGATGCTCACTCAAACTCCTATCAAACTATACTCGCTAGAAGGTTACACGACAAACTACCGCAAATCTCTCGACGAGAGACTTGCCGAATTACATCGCATAAAATCTGATCTTGTACCCGATAGACAACCATCCACTGCCCGCACACACAATCCAAACAGTGAGAATGCTTCACATATGACTTTAAAGCCAAAAAACAAAAGAAAGGAAAAAACACCATGAACGCAGATTATATTATAAAAGGAAGCACGACATACGTTGCCGATGAAAACGGACTTCACGAAAGACCGACGACGACGAACATCGGAAAAGTTATAAGATTCGAAAATGATGTCGATACCCTAGATAAAATATTGAGTGAAAAAGAATCTTTACTGGAAAATGCCACTTTTAAAAAGAAAAGTTATTTTAAATCCATACTGATGTGGAACATCATCTCTTTTTTGCTTCCTGTTGCTTTCACTGGAAGTATAGGCCTAATCGATCTATTGAACGGTTTTTGTCAGCAATCATCTTACTTAGAAGGGTTTAAATTTTTTGCATCTATTTGTTGGGGAACAGGATTATTTTCGAACGTTTTAAATATTCCGATGTATCTCTGTTATCAAAGCGAAGAAAAGACATTGTCTAAGCTCGTATCATACTTACAGATAAAAAAAGAACAGGCGACCACTGCTCTAACTGAAATGCGAAAACAAAGTCGTCTCACTTCCGACCGAAACGAAAGCAAAATAACTTCTCTCAAATCTTACAATGAAAACCTCGAAACATCACTTTGTCGCCGAGCAATCATCATCGAAAGATTATCTTCCCTTAGAGAAGATTTAAAAGAAAGCAAAATTGAATCTACCATAGATACTCTCAAAGACGAAGGATTCTCGACGCAGGAAATAGCTGAAGCTAAATCCGACATGATTAAGACATTATCCATAAAAAAGAAAAACGAAGAATGATTATTATACTGTAGAAAGAATTATCGATATAATGCTCTTCGCTAATTCTTTTTTCTTGCCTACCTAACTTCAATCATGCTATAATTGAATTACCTAAGATGATGTGAAAGGTAGGAGTACCGTATGATAAGCTTTAATATATTTAAACATCGAGACGATAAAAAGGAGATGGAAGCATTTTACGAGATGTTCAAAGTCACTAAAAAGACACTCAGATCTTCGATCAAAAATGACAAAAAACTTGCGCAACTCATGGATCTTTTGAAACTCAATGAGAACATCGAAAAGTTGGAAGAAGGTAGCAAAACGGGACATACTCTTCGAGTTGCCTATCTTTCAAAGAAGATGGCTGAAGCTGCCAATCTCCAAGAAAAAGAAATATCCGACGTATATTTCGCTGCATTATATCACGACATTGGTAAAGCCAAAATATCGCCCAAAATCATCGGTAAACCTGGACCTTTGACTGACGAAGAATATGGAATTGTCAAAACTCATGTCGAATTGGGCACAGAAATGCTCACCGGCCTCGTCTCAGACGAAGTCATCGACATAATTGCGAATCACCATGAGCGAATGGATGGAAGTGGATATCCCAAGGGTATCGTTCCTGAAAGTACAGGAGCAAAAATTATCGCTATTGTCGATTCTTACGATGCCATGACTTCAAAAAGAGTGTACAACGACCCCAAAAGTCACGACATTGCTTTCCAAGAACTCAAAATGTGTACTGTCCCTCGCGACCAGGGCGGAATCGGCCACTTGTACGATCAATACTTAGTCGATATATTGATCGATATTGAAAGCAAGGAAGCAAACTAAAAGGACACCATATTAAATGTCCTTTTAATTTATAAATGTTTCAGAATATCCCTATCTTTCTTCGGTCTAAAAGTTAAAACCAAATCTGTATGAGCATACTTGTTATATTCTCCCGTAGGCGGATATTTAGATGGAACTTCCGTCACATCGAATGCATCTTCTATATAAAGCCAATCTTCAACTGATTTATCACGGTTAGGTCTATAATCCAATAATATGATTCCATCATCTTTTATTAATGGCAAAACGGAAGTGAGAACGTCTCTAACCACTTGCCTCTCCGTAATATCTTCATTATAACAAGAAGGTATAAAGTAGGAAGTTAATTTTCTATATACCAAACACGAAACTATATTGGATAGATATACCACATCGTGCTTAGTATTGATATAATCTCCTAATTTCAATATGTCGCTTTCAGTAAAATTTGGAAAATCCATGCGTCTCAATTTAGCTTGCAATTTGTAATATTCACGTTCATTTGCATAAAATGGCATTCCCTTTGTTATCAAAGAAAGTTTATTTCTATAATCTTCTATTGAAACTAGATTCCCAAAGCCACATCTATTTGCCTCGTACATTACTGAATCCCAAAAATAACCAACGTTACCTGGCATACTTGGTAACAATCTTTTCAAAGTAGATAGATTCCAAAAAGAATGGTTGTACATATCGTTTTTAATTGTTGGAACAAAAAAACTTATAAATTTTCGATAATCTAACACACGAACTGCTGCAATTTTCAAATAAGTTACATAAAAGGTCATTCTATTCACATCAAAAAGTCGCACGAATTCGGCATCGTAATAAACGGCTCCCAAATACTGATCACCAGATGATGCAGGTACTAAAGCAGTTTTGTTTTTATAGTCCAATACTTTTTCTATACCTTCTTGATTCTCAGTAGTAAAAAGAAAACTTCCAGAATACTTTCTAAATTCATTACATGGTAATTCAGAGTGCAATAACGCGATCGCATGGCGAACATCTTCCATCGTTTGATCCATATCAAAAAACATAAAAACACCCCTTTTTTTGATTAAAACGTATAATATCATAAAAATACTTAAAAAGCAAGTAAACGTTGATTATAAGTTGCGAAACAAAATGTAAAAGTAACGTTAATATTGTGTAAAAACTTTACGTTATGTGTTGCAAAGTACGATGATTGGCGATATATTATAGATGACCGAAGAAAAATATCAAGAAAAAGGTCGATTTTACTTGCATAAAATAAAAAATATGATATAATAACGACTCAAGAAAAAGGGGAAATGTATTATGATAAAAATAACTAAACGCAAAAGAAAAAAAATTCTGAGAATATTGGCAGTGATGATCTGTGTTTTGACATTGACGGCGAGCCTTTATTTCTCATGTAACAAATTATTGCAAACTGATCAATCTACTAAAGAGGTAGAAATATTGGAGTATCACAGTTCTAG
>CAZKKM010000073.1:0-2902 GCA_964553435.1 uncultured Muribaculaceae bacterium
ATTGTAAATTTTTTCGTAAGCGATTGTCCGAATGACAGTTCTCCTGTAATTCCTGGGTCGTTATCTGTGAATCTTGCACTCACAGTAGCCGTATTGATGATGCCTTGCGCAGATGTCATATCTCCCATTGCCGAAAAATACGCATACGAGATTGCACTTACTATCGTAAGAATAGATGCTACTCCTATCATCAAACATATCGTTCTCTTCGTCTTTAAATTCATAAAATACTTCTCCTTCTACTACGGAATTATCTTACCGTGATTAAAGTTTATCATTGAATTTATACCTAATTCAACAGATATTGCGATCTTTTAACTTGAGTATACAGTTTTTGACACTTTGCATAAATAAAAAAGAGCCATGAATTTAATAAATCTAGCTCTCGATGAGAAATTTATACACTTTCATATTCTTGTCTATAGAACTTTCCTCTATGGAAGATAATAATTTATCGCGCGAATAATCTGCTATGTCGTCGAAATAGAGATAATATAAGTAACGAGATAAACTCTCATCTTTCGTATTTTTGACTTTATCGATGAGATACTTCTTCATCTCTGCTTCGATGGACAACCCTCGTTCATAATGAATCTTCTTGGAATCAAATTCAGCTCTAATATCTTTCTCCTTTAAATTGCAAGCAAATTCGCACACATCCAATTCGTCCTCGAATTTGAGGAAGCTGCGAAGTTTGATGTTGCCTTCTTTATCCAAACGGAAAAGTGCTGCATTCTTGGTATCGGACAAGAGAACTGTTCCCTCTAAGCCGAGCTTCCCTTCGTGTGAAAGAGCCCCTTTGAGGACCGACGACGACACTCGTATCACCGATTTATTCATAACAAAGCATGTCTTCGTCCATTCGTAAGACTGCGTAGGACTGACACTCAAATTAACTTCCAGATTGAAACTGTTTTTCATCGCTCATTTCCTTTCTTTGAAAGAACTGCCAACCAAGATCAAACCTAAAATTCCTCCCAAGCATTCCACTTTCGTTCCGACGAATGACATATACTCCCAAAAATCATACCCCAACGCGAAGAGATTTGCGTATAACACTAAAAATGTGAGAGAAATACTCATTAAGATTATGCCATTAATATAAGAAAATATACGTAAAATGTCTATCAACTCTTCTCGATTTTTGTTTCTAATCTCGGTCGTTTTATTATATAATGAATTAGGTGATAATATGCTTATTGAAACGATCAAATACATGATTTTCGGTTTTGTTCAAGGTTTAACCGAACCCTTGCCAATTTCGTCGAGTGGACATTTGGTAGTCCTCCGCTACTTATTCAACACGAATACTTTTGACGACTTGACTTTCGAAATACTTCTCAATTTTGCGTCATTCCTGGCTATTTTCTTTATCTTCAGAAAAGATATCTTCCGTCTCATAAGATCTTTCTTCCAATACTTGTTCGATGCAGAAAAACGAAAAAATCCCCAGATAAAAGATGATTTTAAATATGCTTGGCTCATCGTTATCGGAAGCATTCCGGCCGCAATCGGTGGAATATTTCTAAAAGATTTCATCGAAAGCAAACTAGGTAACATCAAAATACTCGGAGTTGCTTTCCTCATTACGGCCGTTCTACTCTTTCTCGTAAGAAAGATGCGAGGTTCGAAAAAAGATTCCGATTTGACCTTCGCAGATGCCATCATCATCGGGCTCTTTCAACTCGTCGCACTCGTCCCCGGCATCAGCCGCAGTGGAGCCGTTCTCGTAGGTTGCCTTCTTCGCAAACTGGATAGAGATACAGCTTTGCGCTATGCATTCATGCTCTATCTTCCGGTTTCGGTGGGCTCTTTACTTTTGAGCATCAAAGATCTCGCCTCTCTCGATGCATCCCTCATCGTACCTTATTCCATGGGTTTCCTAGTAACCTTGGTGATGACCTATTTCGCTTCTATTTGGTTTTTCGGTATCGTCAAAAAAGGCCGTCTTGCCAAATTCTCGATTTACTTGTTGTTACTAGGTACATTCATTCTGTTGTTTTTATAATAAAAAGTTATCTCATGAATCGGATAACTTTTTATCGTATAGTGAGGAAGCTCATCTTACAATTTTGGCTTTGCCGAACCACCGGCGAAATCTATCTCATCGGCATCGAACAAAATATGTTCTCCTCGCCCCGGTTCTTTCAATATGACTCTCTTTGAACTGACGGTCATTTCTGTTTTGAATGGCAACATAGCATTTATTCCCACCATCGAAATACAATCACTTAAAAGACCATAAGGACCATAGTCCGTTTGTAATTTGACAGTATAATCATCTTCGTAGGCCAACAATTTCTTTAAAATATTGGCCTTCAATAATTCTTTGAATCTCATAACTTTTTCCTCCTCGGTATTAGGGGAAATTGCCTTGAGATATGTGGCCAAAAGCGAGATTGTCGAACCTAGCTTTGAGTTATCGCCATTTGATAATCCGTAATAATTGTTTATGGAATTCGCCCACCATTGTGCGGCGGTTTCTGCCGATTTTTCGATGTTATTCATCTCATTTGGGCCGATATTCATCACACGATTATGGGCATCGATGAACTCCAAAAACTCTTCGTGAGTGTAAGCATCACTGTAAAGAAACGAAAGATTGTTTTCTTCGAGATATTCCTTGAAAGAAGCCATCGTCGATCTACCTTTCTCATCTTCGAACACCGACAAATGGTATATTCGCGCATTATTCAAACATATGAATCTGTCCGCACCAGGAGTGACTTCTCTGAAAAGACAGCACTTCTCAAAAGGTACATCGTTTTCATCTTTGAATGTCAACGTTCCAAAACAAAGTTCTTTTGCAATGAACGGACTTACCGGACTCTCTTTATATAACGTGGTATCATTTCCATCTCGATCGATTCGACAAATATTGGCATAATTATATCCACTTATG
>CAZKKM010000073.1:2912-7452 GCA_964553435.1 uncultured Muribaculaceae bacterium
GAAGTCGGCGGAGATATTCCATTTGATAATACCCATAAAACGTCTTTCAAATCCCACCTCATTGCCGAGCTCGAACAGCCTTCTAAAAGTTCTCACATCTTCTGCGATGGCCATTTTTTCAGGCGCATTGCTCGTTTCCCACGACTTTTCCAGTTTTCCTAAGACGATTCTCATGAATTCGTTTTCTTGAACTTTTAAATTCTCGAAAGTACATTCTAAAACGGCTGTCTTTACGTATTGTAAAACCCGTTTGATTTCATCTTCACTCAATACTATGTATGAAGCATATTTGCGTTTCAATTCATCCCTATATTTTTGTATGTCGCTCTCGAGACTCGAAGTCTTCTTTTGATTTGCATATCTGTCGTACATGCCAAAGAAATCTTTTAGCGATATGCAATGCTCATCGCCTCTTATGATTCTCTGTCTGAGTTTCAACATATGTTCCAAATACTTGCAAGCTTCCTCAGCCACTTTTGCCTTCCTGATTATATCGTTATTCACTTTTCTCATTCTCCCTCAAAACGAGTTATATTCTAACATCTAACTCTAGAAAAGTCAAACTCATAAACCTACACTTCCGGTCAATAATAAAGATGGTGACGACTATGAATCTGACTTCAAAAAGAACTGATGTAAGACATAACGAGACTATCGAAAAAAAGAATGATTTTATCGTAGAAAAGAGCGATGAGAATAGTAGGTTTTATCGTCTTGTTATATTTCCCAAATTTTACGACAAAGAAGACTTCGGGGATGTCCTCGTCGAACAAATCGAAGATTATCTAAAGCTTATACAACTAAAAGGACCATATCATGTTCTCGTCGTGGGAATCGGAAACGATTCCCATACAGCCGATTCCATCGGTCCTGCGACGATCAAATGCTTACATGTAAATTCACATTTAAAAAGATTAGGCCTACCCACGACAGGAAACATCATCTCGGCTCTGGAACCAGGTGTTCTTGGCGAAACCGGAATAGAAACACGACGCATCGTAGAAGCAGTAACGGAGGAGATATCGCCCGATTTGGTCGTTCTCATCGATTCCTTTGTGACAAAAGATGAAAAGGAACTCGCTCATACCGTCGTCTTCACCGATGAGGGGATCGTTCCTGGAAGTGGGCTCATGGGACAAAATTGTAAAATCGACGAGCAAAGTCTCGGCATCCCCGTTCTCACTATCGGCATTCCCACTGCCATCGAAGTACACTTTTCCGACAAAAAAGACGATTCTCTCGCCTATTTGTTATCGCCTTCCGACATCGATATCTTCGTTCGCGATATATCTCATATCTTAGCTTCCTGTTTGAACGCAATTTTTCTCAAAGATGAGAGAGATTGACTCCTCTATAGTAATGTTTTAAAATGGCAATATGATCGTATCCATGTGTCGCCATACCGTTTGCACCGTATTGACTCAATCCCACACCGTGTCCGTATCCTCGTGTCGTAAACTTTATACCATTTTCCTCTTGTATCATATCGAAATCGGCACTTCTTAATCCGAGCTTGTTGCGAATCATCACTCCTGAAAACGTATTGCCATCTATTGCTAGCACATCATTTCGGTTTCCAATCGTTTTGGACACGATCTCTATATTGCTTGCTGCCGTAACGGGAACACCAAGTTTAGATGAGATTTCTTCATAAGTAAGATATATCTCTTTGAGAAAAGATCTGTTAGTCTCGTCATATGGGCTCTCCACTGAAACCAAATATGGAAAAGCATTGCCCCAAACGAACTTAGAATCCTCTGTTCTGCCATTACTCGTCGAGTGATAGACGGCATCGATGATGATATTGTTGTATGTGAGATATTGTCCTTCTGTCTCTTTGACAGCATTTTTTACTTTTTGATAGTAAGTCTGAAATGTTGAACCCCACATGGCTCGCAACTGCTCGTTCGACTTGTAATTTTGTGTCCGGGAGTCGTCCGTGAGAACGGTTCCTTTTTCTATAGCTCTGAGTGCATAAGTGCGCGCTATGACCGCTTGTGCTTTCAAAGCTTCTTTGCCAAACGAAGCTGGCATCTCGGCCCCGACGACCCCGACGATGTATTCTTCTAATTCCAAATTGACAATCTGTCCATTCGACCGATGAACATTCACATAAACTAAATTTTTTTGTGGAACAACAGGTACGGGAGTAGCCGAAGTCGTATTCGGTTTCTCTTCTTTTGCCGACACGTCTGGTATACTAATATTGGGTTGACCTGTCGTCGGCTTGGCCTTCGTTCCGTCTGTCGTTTGCTTTTTTGATGTAGTTGTAGTTTTATTTGTAATCGAAGATGTCGTTTCGGTCTTCGTTTTTGCTTCACTAGAAGACTGTTCTAAGTTTTCATCTTTCTTTTCGGCTTGCGCTTTATCGATTTCTTCTGCTTGCGAGGTATTAGCTAGTTCATCTGTCTTCAAAAGAAGTGTCTGCTGATAATCCGATTGAAGAAAACCGCTTGGCACATTCGGCTTGGGAGAATTTACGACCAATGTCGCGACCAACAAGCCACCCGATATGATAGCTATCTTCTTTCCGTCGAACTTGATATCGTTCTTTTTCAAAAAATCTGCGATTAATTCGCTGAATTTTTTCTTTCTTTCCCTTTTTCCCAACTTGGCGAATTCGCTTGCAAAATCTAAATACAAATAAAGGGTCTCATCGCCCGAAGTACCTCTAATTTCATAACCAGTTATCATTTGCATCACCGCTATTTAGAGTTGCCCGAAGCACAAAAAATATACGAATACTCGCCGATATTCGTATTATTCTTCTTCATTTTCTTCTAAAAGTTCCAATCCATAGCTGTTAATTTCACCGTAAACGGCATCTTCGATCCACTTGGCCATCGTCGGATTGCCTTGAAACTTTTCCAGATAAAACTGCGGAGAGGCTATGACCGTATGCTGACTCAAATTTCCTTTCAACTTATGTAAAACACTATTCCAAATGTAAATTCCTATCTTAGGATTATCTTTTTGCAAATTCTCTACCATTTCTTTCAAATTATTCTGAAAAGAGTCGCCCTCTTTAGATCCAGCATACTTATAACCAGAAGTAAAGTATGTTTGATATGCTGAAAGAGTTCCGTCCCTCAATGAACAATCGAACAGTATTTTGACATTTGCATGCTTTTCGTGCAAACTTTTCAAACTATCCAAGGTGATATTGTCACTCGAAAGTTTCTTCGTGATAGTTGCAGGAGCTCCCCATCTTTTGACCGCAATTTCATGCCACTTGTCGTAAAGTAAAAGTGCACTATCGACATGAACCGTCACATTTTCGACTTTTGGAAAATAATTTTCGATGACATGCTCGGCCAAGAGAGCACTCGCAAAGCCCCCAGCACTGTAACCCGTTATCAACAATGTCTCAGGTTCATCCAGATATTTTTTTGCTTCGTTCATGAAAGCTTTATAATTCGCATATCCTTTGTGTGCGATTGACTTCTTTTCACCTTCGGCATCCTCATATTCTATCGTCTTGTTGCCGATGTGAAAATCGCCGGTACTATATGGCAAGGCGAGAATCGTCCAGTCCTTAAAAGGATTTGAATCGGAATTCGCTGCTATTCCTACTTTTGTCACATAATCCTGTTTGGTATCTGCTACATAAAAACCATTGCTTTTATCGTATGGCCGTGCCGCAGTAAAATCGTCGACGGCTACTCCACCTCCGAAAAAATATACGATCACTTTGTTCTCGGTTCCCAATCTGACGAGTCCGTGCCATTCCCCACCTCGAGATGACTCCGTTCCTTCCGGTGTGATTTTGAACCACTCACCGATCGGTGGCTTTGGGTTTATTTCAGCATTTTTGTCGTCTTCGACTGGTCTATCGACCGCCGGGTATTCTTCGGCTACAGGTTCATGAACATTCAACTCGGGATAAGAAATGGATAAAAATCTCTTCACTGCCAAAAAACACAGTAATCCCAAAGAGGCGACGATGACGCAAAGTAAGCCCGTATATTTGAGCCAAATTTGTTTTTTGTTCACTTCTTTTTTAATATATATCGCCTTCCAACTTCATATATTTCGAAATCACATCTTCGCTCGGATGATTTCGTACAAGTATAACATGGTTTCTATAGAGTGCTACACTTATTATAATCTTTAAAGTCCATCTCATAAATGCACTTAAACTATCTTATAAAAAATAACATATCCAATATGGCGAGTACGCGATTCTTTATACTACTATCAAACTTGCACATACCGACTAGGCTTCCTATTATCAAATAGATGCTCGTAAGGCACAGCAAAAAGCCCAAGATTCCATTCGGAGATTCGAACACGAACAATTGAAGAACGAATATCGTAATCCCCACGATTAAGCCGATGATACACAAGTTGATTTTCATTTGTTTTTTCATAAAAATTTCTCTTTCCCAAAATATTTCTAATCGAAGTTAGTTTCTCCTCATATATTCTATTATATAATCTTATTATAACATAATCAAAATCACTTAGTCAAAATTATCTGGCAATAGATAGAGTAAAATGGATTCGGAAACACAAAAAAAAGAACATCTGATATAATAAT
>CAZKKM010000074.1:0-7229 GCA_964553435.1 uncultured Muribaculaceae bacterium
AAATACACCAAACTGTCCGCGGATAAGATCGCTCACATCATGACGATGCTTTAAAATCTCTACAAAACTGTATACTTCACGATAATTTACACTTCTAGGTTTTATCTTCGTCGAAGATATGTTATAATTCTTGTAGAAAGGATTATAATTCAATGAAAAATATATCAAAAATTCTGTGGGGTTTTGTTTTGATTGCTGTCGGTCTCATGATGTGTGTCAATGTCCTAGGATTCGCTCACCTCGACATTTTCTTCGATGGTTGGTGGACTCTTTTCATCATCATACCATCTTTTATTGGCCTTTTTGACAATAAAGATCGCTACGGCTCACTCATCGGACTAATCATCGGTGTGGCACTGCTCTTATCGGCGCAGGGATTCATAAGTTTCCATATGCTCTTTAAGTTGCTCGTACCATTCATTATCGTCGTCATCGGCATCTCTATTTTGAAATCGGGTCTTTTTGGAGAAAAAGTCGCAGAGAAAGTCAAAATAAAAGATGTAGATGACCTCGAAACGATCGCTGTTGTCATGTCAGATGAAACAAAAATTATCACAGGAGAATTCAAAGGAGCCATCGTCGACACCGTATTCGGTCACTGTAAACTCGATTTGAGCGGAGCCAAACTATCGGAAAGCATCTCCTTAAAGGTTTCATCCGTATTTGCCAAAGTTGACATCATCTTACCACCGAATGCTGTCGTAAAGATGGATTCTACTCGCGTGTTCGGAAGTGTCGACACAGTTATGAAAGAGAAAAGTACAAAAAAAGAGATAAAAGTTTATGTCGAAGCAACAGCCGTCTTTGGAGGTATTTCTTTACGATGACCACAGAACAAAAGACAATAAAGACACTTGCATTCATCTTAGCTGGAATTATCTGTCTGTCGATTTTCTCTATAATGGTGCGTGCCCTCGGTTTTGTCTTTTCGATAATCGACGATGAATATGAAAGTTCTACAGAAACACGACAAATCATTTCGACAGAAAAAATCGATTATCGAAAAATAGATAAGCTCGACATCGACATGACGATCAGTTCTCTCGAAATAAGAAGAGGGACAACCCTCTCGATAGAAAAATCTAACTCCGACATGGATGTGCGCGTATCCGAAAATTCATCGACCCTCAAGGTAGAAGAAAAGACAAGACATTTCTTCGGCCTACATAAAGGTGGTACACTACTCTTAACCTTGCCGAATTCGATGGATATTTCCAAATTGGATATCGACCATGGTGCTGGAAAAATTTCGATCGATGGTATAACTGCCGATAATTTCGAATTCGATCAAGGAGCTGGAACAATAGATGTGACAGACTGTACATTCAAAAATACCGATATCGACGGAGGAGTTGGAAAGATGACAGTTCGTTCATCCACTCTCGGAAATCTCGATCTCGACATGGGTGTCGGTTCGATCGATATTGAAGCCAAACTTACAGGCGGAATCGACATCGATGGTGGGGTAGGATCTCTCGATCTCGAAATAATAGGAGAAAGAGAAGACTATTCGTTCTCTATCGAAAAAGGCTTGGGAGTCATCACAGTCGACGGAGAAAATACGAGTGGCACCTTCGGAACAGGACCAAATCGTTTGAAAATAGATGGTGGAGTCGGCACTGTAAAAATAAAATTTGTCAAATAAAATGCGGAATTTATATTTCCGTTTTTTAAATGCAGTTTTTTCGAACACTTTCCATAAAGGCCTGTAATTCATTCGCTTTTCCTTCCAAATCGTCTGCATCTTTACAATCATCGAAATTCCAAGATGCGACACATTCCATGCCAGCAGCTTCTACAAAACTACGCAAGGATGAACAAGCCTCGAACGAACTGTAAACATCCTTCGGTTTAGCTCCGATGGCGACGACGATTGCTTTCTTACCACATAGACCCCTCGTCGAATACACAGGATTTAGCCTGTCCATGAATATTTTTAAATCTCCGGATAACAAATTCCATCGTACGGGTGTTATGAACATGACGACGTTCTCTTTTTTCAATAACTCTATATTCTCTTTCATATCATCTGTAAAATCACAGACTCCTGATTTATCACAGTCCATACAACCGGTACAGATATGAATTCTCTGATTGCCGGGAACGATTATATCGGTATGAATTCTATCCTTATCGAGTTCCCTTTGAACGAATTTTGCCAAATAGCAGCTGTTTCCATCTCTTCTCGATCCTACCACAATAAGCATGATTACTCACTCACTTTCATATTCTATTATGAGCATTAATTCAAGTTTTAAAACGTGGAGGAAAAAAATGGATAAAATAAAGACATTTCTACAAGGATTCATCATCGGACTCGGAAAAATCATGCCCGGAGTATCTGGCTCGGTCATGGCTGTCTGCTTTGGAATCTACGAACGCATGATCGCAGCTTTTTCGAAGGTCAGTGTTCTAAAAAAAGATGCCAAGTTCATCGGGACTCTCGGTTTGGGAATCATTCTTGCCATCATCTTCGGAGCAAACATCATCGGGGCTCTACTCATAAACTCTTATGTTCCGACCATGATGTTCATGATAGGTATGATGATACCGGGCCTTTTTCCCATCTTGAAAGAGATTAAGAATACCGATATCACATTTGGAAAAATTGTAATATGCGCCACCTTTCTCTTCTTCCTCGTCTATTTGAGTGTTCTCGGTACAACCGGCCGCACCGCAGGAAGCGAGACATATTTGCACGAATTCATTTCCCTTTTTCTCTGCGGAATCATCGACGCGGCCAGTACGATAATTCCGGGCATCTCCGGTTCGGCGCTTCTCATGCTTTTCGGATATTATGAAAACATAATTGCCTCTCTTGCGAACATTTTCTCTCTCGAGAGCCTATTGATTCTCACACCTTTCCTCCTTGGAATGACTGCCGGAGTTGTCCTAACTTCCAAAGCTGTCACGTATTTGTTCAAAAAACACAGAGCGCTGACCTACATGATAATTGCCGTCTTTGCTTCCTTCTCCATCGTAGCTGTCTTCTTCGATCTCGTCGCCTTCTTGGGAAACACTTGGGCAATAGGAAAATATCTCATATTCACTGCTCTAGGTTTCATCACGACCTTTCTGTCCGAACGCCTTTTCAAATGACCAACTTTTTCCACCAATAAAAAAAACATCTCGACATCATATTAATAGAGATGACATATGAAAAAGATTATTATTTTATCTCTTATATTGATGATATTTACAACTCTCACATCTTCCGTCACAGCCGAATCTACCGAGCTGATAGTTGAAGATTTGACGACCTTAAATTTTCATACCCGTGCAAATGAAATTGACTTTCAAGCTGTCAAAAAAATTTGTTCCTACGACTTTTGTTCTTATCGTCGCGGCGAAAGCATGAAAGAAGCTTTGGAAATATTTACGAACGATTATCTTGCGATCGTTAAAGACGAAGAGGCAAGGGCAACCTTGAAAATAAAAGGAATACGCATCACCAAGATAGTTTTCATGAATCCTGGTTCATTATAAAAGCTCACATGAAGTGAGCTCGAGCGACTTTTATCCATTATTCTTAGTCCCAAACGCGATTCTCGAAAGCGAATAGATGATCAAACATGCGACTGCAATGTCCAAGACTCCTTCGACTAGATCTCCCAGCTGACTCGGAAAAATGCTGTGAATGAAAGAAGAATACATTCTATACCATTCGCAAAGAGTTGCCCATATATTACTAAAAATGTCTGTCATTTTATCACATCCTAAGAAGATTATACACTATATTTATCTAAAATTGTAGTTAATAGTTGCATTTTTTACATTTTATTGATAAAATACTTATGCATATGGCGGCTGTGGTGAAGTGGTTAACACGCCAGATTGTGGCTCTGGTATACGTGGGTTCGATTCCCACCAGCCGTCCCATTTTTTTTTGCAATTCTTTCCGGCTTCGATGATGAAAAGCCGGTTTTTAAATGTGAAATTTTGAAAAACTAACTATGAATTGTCTCGCTATCGTGTTAAACTAGTGACAGGTGATAAAAATGCAAGCAAGTCTCGTACATCCTTTAAAAAGATATATAGACTCGACTATGCTCATCGAAGTAAATGAAAAACTGAGCCTTCGCATGTCGAAAGAACTATACAAAAAGTACACCAGCGGTCTTTATGACAATGCCATTTCTGCTTTTATTCGTGAGACAAATGAAATTTTATCTTTAGGGCTCGTGTTTCCGAGTAATGCCTCTCCAAAATTTTATATCTATGTTGTCCCCGACGAAGACTTCCGCGAACTACTGGATTTTCCTTGTGATCGAGCCACTTTGGGAGGAGGGAAGTGCGTACAATCTTTCGACTTAGATGGTTTTTCGAGTGCTTATGGAGTGAGTAGTAACGTTTTAGAAGGCTATCATAAAGAAGAAAGTCTGTCTTCTCATCTGAACAATCTTCATGAATTTGCTCATCTCGTACACAATATGTTTTTTTCTCTCGAAAGATTTATTCGTGAAGGTTTTGCCGAAGCCTTCGTCTTCTATACTCTCGGATACGAGGAAAAATTCGATCTTCATTCGGATCTATTGACGACTCTTTCTTCAAAAGACATTCTATCTGCCGAAGAACTCATCGTCCTTGGAAATGAGACCTCTTTTGCCAGTAAACCTCTCATTGAAAATGGAACGTGTCAGTTTGAACTTCCGTATATCTCATCGTATCTCTTCGTAAGAGGATGCCTCGAACATCTTGCCGAAATACATGGCATCGACCCGGTCGCGGCCACTCAAATGTTTTTAGAGATAATGAATCATATTAGACACTACGACGTGGCATGTATTCGAGAATTGGCCGAATATCTCGAACTGCCAGAGAATGAACTGTTAAATAAAAAAACTATTCAACTCGAAGTTCTTGAAAAAATCGCTCAAAGGAGAAAAAAACTTTAAAAATGCGTATACTGACGGTATACACAATCACATTAAAAAAAATTGACAAACCTCTACATAGATGATAGTATTTTCTTATAAGAGGTTTTTTTATGAAAGAAACTATTGAGCAGGTCATGAACATGCCTGATGAACTGGAACTAAAATCGTGGGGAGAATATAGTCTTCCCGAAAAAGAAACGATACTTTATAGATGGTGGACATCACTCGGCAAAAAACACAAATCCGCGGCTGTAGAAGATGAGTTTTTGCGTTTGCTGAAAGAATCTCCGGATACGATTTGGTTTGTCGCTGTCATGAGCCTTCTTCGCCACAAAGGTAACGAGCCTCTCATTCTCGCCATCGAAACGAATGAAGTGGGGGAACTCTTCGTCCAAGCTAAGATGAATTACATGATGCCTTACTTTACAAACGACGATAGTACACAAGATATTATCACGACTGCCGAAGAACATTTGTTGATGCGTATCGTACATGCATACAACATGGATGCCGCGGAACAATTCATCGAAGATGCCGCGACGAAGACATTCGGTTAAAAACAAAAGAAAGTTGCCCTGCAACTTTCTTTTATTGTACCAAAACTGCATGTACCACGAGACGACTTTTGCCGTTATTTTGACAAGTCGATAGGGTAAGTATCTTGTCATTTTCTTTGATTTCTACTCCAAAATCGTGTATGCTTCGCGACTTTATCATATTGGCAAAACTCAAGAATTCATTTTGGTCAACGAACACATTATTCAAATAATCGTTCGTCGTCGCGACGATATATATCGAGAAAATTCTCCACTGCATATCTCCTGAAGAAGTGTTGAACGTGACGTACTGATTATTCGCCTTAGTATACCAATTAGGATCCAAAGTGGCACTTAAATTTCCGAACATTATCTTATCTCTCGCCAAATTGTGACCGTAAATGACCGTGTTTTGATCCAACTCATAAGGACTGTTCCGATAATCCATGAACACCCAACCGAGAGAATTGGAATTTTTATTGAAATCGTGATTCAGATAATAACTATTGTTCGTCGATTGCACTACGGGATAATTGACCGTCGTATTGTTGACAGTGAGCCAGCCAACCGTATCGGGATTTTGCGTCTTCAAAACTGAAAGGACCCTAGCATAATTTTTGTAATAAGGACTCACGTATACTGGTTTTACAGGTTGAGGAGTCGTCGGCTGAGTAGGTGTCTCGGGCTCGATTGGATCAGGTTCAGGTTCGGGCTCTGGCTCTATGGTACCCGGTTCTCCTTCCAAATACTCGAATTCTTCGAGCAAATCCGCAATGTTGTCCGTAATCGAATCTATTTCTGTCGAACTTCTGTATATATCGTACTCGTTTATGCCGTATCCTATTACACAAGATACGATTACGACGAGCAAGATATACTTGACCGATGTAAAATTCAACAATTTTAAGAAATTGTCCAGCTTATACTCTTTAGTGTAGTCTATTTTAAATTTGATATTGCTCTTCTTTATATATTTGTTTTTCTTGACATAATCCTCCAAAGAATTGAAGTATGCAAGATTGTTCGGAGTTCCAGCAATAGAAATAGTTATATTTTTCTTATCGTTCTCTTTCAAATATCGGACGACATTTTTTACCAAATCCAAATCTATATACTCGAAATAAATCGTCTTCAAATGCATATTTATCGATAAAAACTGATCGAAATCCTTGAAATCGACCTCTTTGAACTCGTAATCTATCGAAATCTTTCTCTTATAATAGACATCGGAATAGCTCGTAAGACGATTCTTGCGCAAGAAGTTCGAAACGAAGAACACCTCGGTCCTCGTGACTATCTTGACGTTTTTGGTCGTATCTATTCTCTCGAGTAGGTAAGTAGGTATATTATAACAACTTATCATCTTCAAAGTATCGTTTTTTAGTATGGCTAAATGCATGTCGAAGTCGATACTCACATCGGGTTGAATGACGAGTTCGGTTATATTCGGCAAGTGATCTAAAAATTCCAAAGAAATTATTATCAAATCTTCGTGTTCGATTATAGCCTGTGTGACATTGTCGCTGTTGACCATGACACTCAAAAAACCGGCGATGAGATTCAAATTGTTTTTGAAATATTTGACATCGAAAATCAGGTCGTCTTTCGTGATGATGTTCGTGTTGTCGATGTTTTTAAAAGTATTATTTTCGATTTTAAAACCTATGATGAGTGTATTGTCGCGTATAGTCACTTGTATTTTCTTCATACAAAGTCACATCCCTATAATATATTACCACAAAATTTCACATTTTTGTGTAAATGTTTAAAAAAAACACTGTATTTTTTTGTCGAATAGTGTTATATTAATGTTAAT
>CAZKKM010000075.1:0-7054 GCA_964553435.1 uncultured Muribaculaceae bacterium
TTGACTTTGAAATACTAACCGAGAAAAATTTATTAAAAATTTTCAAAAGCACTAAAAAATAGTTCAATGTACGCATCTTTAAACTTATTAAAACTCTCTAAAATCTTATAAATAAAGACTTAGAGAGTTTTATTTTCAAAAAAGTGTCGAAGATGGGGTATGTCATATTGTGGATATTTCAATCTTTTTCCACAGCATTCTTTTTTTCTTTATTACGAGCTAATGAGAGCATTATCTTATCGTAAACATCGTTTATCTTGCGAAAGTGGTGGTTGACGTAAGACTTTGTCACATGTTTTCCCGTTTCACTCGAGAGTATGTCCGCGAAGCTTTGAAAACTCTCTTCAGGATATTTGATTCTATATTCGGCAACTTGTTTTGTCTTTTCATCGAGAAGAGACATATAATCGTTTTCCATGAGATAGTCGATCATCTTGATTTGTTTGTTTCCAGCATTCATCGACTTTTCGAGATTGGCTTGTTCACAGTTGTTGAGGCGGTTGACCATATTTTTATGATCGCGATAGATGCGAATGTCTTCATAATAAAATAAAGAATTGACTGCGCCCAATAGCTTTATAAAATCACTTATTTCTTCGGCCGATTTGAGATATATCATGTAGGATTTACCTCGTTTTATCATCTTGAATGCATACCCAAGTGAATCGAGAAAGGTGAGGATGCGAGCACCCTTTTCTTCTTTCTCAAAGTTCATTTCCATGTGGTATCCGAGTTTTTCTGGATTACTGATGCTTCCGGATGCGAGAAAAACACCTTTTATGAAAGAGGCTTTGCTTTCATCGTCATCGAAGCGGAGGGTTTCGAGTTCTTTTTTGATAATATGTTCTGAGTCGTCGATTTCGAAGATGAAGAAGCGATGGACGCGAAATTTTTTCATTGTTCGAATAGTCATTTTTACGTCCATGTGATAACAATATTTGATCGTCTTAAAAAGTTTTTGGGCGATGTTCAAATTTTCTAAAGAAATGATGTACGTATCATCGCGACGATTGCCGTTCGAATAAAGGTAACCCAAGAATAGGTTGCGATTCTCAAGTTCGTTCAGCTGTGACGAGGTAATTTCGTCTTTGACTTTAGCAGTGAAAGTGGCTGATTCCACATTTACTCACCTTCCATCAGGTATGAGAAGATAAGATATGCTGTTTTCATCGCATTATGACGAATAGATTCGTTTTCGACTGCGACTATCTTGTCTTCGATGATGCGAGCACCCAGTTTGGTTATTTCTTCGCGGTCGAGAGTGACGAGACTCTTTTGTTCCAATAGTGAATACTTTTTGACAATCTTAGGGTCAATTTCGGCATCGTTAGCGACAATCACATCGACGTGACGCGGAGTCAAGCGCTTATTCAAAATTTTGAGATGGTCACTTACAGTGTAATTGTCGGTCTCACCTGGTTGAGTGACGAGATTGGCAACGTACATAATCGGTGCACTCGATTCGGCAATCGCTTTCTGGATTTCTGGCACGATGAGGTGTGGCAAAATGCTCGTGTAGAGGGAGCCTGAGCTCAAGAGTATGAGGTCAGCTTCCTTTATGTGCTCGATTATCTCATTGCTGATATTGACATCTCGGTCGTATCTCAGTTTCTTGATGTTGGCAATATTTTGACTGACGGATTCTTCACCAAGATATTTTTTCCCGTTGCTTCCGAGTCCGACGAGTTCGGCATTTTCTTCCATGAGTGGAAGGACGGTTCCTTTGACGTTCAAAAGTTTACACATGTATTTGGTCGCGTCGGTGAGATTTCCTTTCAAATCGATGAGAGCGGTGAGCATGATATTGCGGACCGGATGGTTTTCCAAGGAGGATTCCTTGGTAAAGCGATAACTCAAAAGATTTTTGAAGTCGTCGTCGACATTGGACATCGAGATGAGGACTTTGCCGACATCACCGACAGCTGGGATGTCGAATTCTTTTTTGAGTTTCCCGGTCGATCCACCATCATCACTGACGGCAATTATCGAGGTCACATCTATCGGAAAAAGTTTTAGGCCAGATAATAGGCAAGAGATACCTGTTCCTCCTCCAAAAACTACTATTTTTTTCATTAATATCACTTTCCTTACACATAATTATATCATGTTTGATCGCGATTTAACAATGTTTATGGCAAAAGTAGACATTTAACGAATAATATTCACATAAAAAATTAAAAACAAAAAACAGGTACAAACCCGTTTCGATTATGCAATGACGGCAATTATGATTACAATTGCGACGAGCATTACAAGTAAGAATTTCCAAATGAATTTCAGCCAGTCTTTGTACTTGATGTCGAGATATGACAAACCCATCATCAAAATGACACTTGACGGCACAAAGAAACTTACAAATCCGAAAATCGATTGGAATATGATTGCCAATGTCGGTTGAATATCGGTGTAGATTTGCGTATAGACAGGGCCTACAAGTCTTGCGACATATTCCATTTCTCCTCCGAAAAGCGAAGTCAAGAACGTGCCGAGCGAAGTTGTGAAAGCATTGAAGCCTTCTGTGAGACCCGCTAACCATTGTGCTATTCCTGGAATGACCGGGAATAAGACGGCAATCTCGACGATGAAGTAAACCATCATCATGACTAATACAGTTTTACCCATCTTAGTAAATGATTTACCAAAGCTTTCGAATATCTCATCGAGTGGCACTCTTCCGAATATTTTAATCAGAAGTATTGCTATGAGCATGATGTTTTGTGTCGTGTAGATTTCCCAGGAACCAAATTCTACAAAGGTTCCAATTATGTAGGAAATTATCGGCTGACCGAATATGGTGAATTCGTTTACTTTTTTTGTCAGTTCTGTGAAGAACTCGACTTTCCAAGTCGACCATGGTAAGTAAGCGAGCGCAACAGTCACAATCAACAAAATCATCATAGTAGCATATGGCCACATTCTCACTTTTTTAGATTCCTTCGATTTCTTTTCTGAAACTTCTTCGATGAAAAGATCGTATTCTTCGAATTTCTTATCTTTTTTATCCTTTTTGGCTTTCACTAATCTGATGATAGTAAAAACTCCGAGGGCAACAAAGGTAATGACGAAGATTATAGTTTGCGTCGTAAGTATGTCTTCCACTTTCACTCCAACATATTGAGTTAGTGGTGTGACAACTTTGGTACTGAATGTGCTTCCCATGGCACCTATGAGCATACCACCGAATGTGGAAGTGAATGCGGTTATCTTGTCGACTTTGAGTCTACTCAAGATGGCGATGAAGAACGGAACAAGTGCCAACAATGGAAAATACTCGTTCATCAGGCTCGTCAAGATAGCAAAAATCAACATGATCGACAGTACGACCGGAATCTCAAATCCCTTCAATTTTTCGCCAATAGTTTTGACTAGTTTCTGGTAGCCTGCTCGTTTTGAGAGGACTTGATAAAACCCACCCGTAATGAACAGAAAAGCTATTAGAACAGCAAAGTTGGATAGAGTTCCGAGCACTCCTTGAATGAAGAACGTCGAAAGTCCTACACGGGTCACTTCTTCTCCGATTATATCGGTTCCTTGGAAAGCCCAAGTCATAACCACTGCAACTAAAACTAAAATTCCAGAAACTTTAAGCAAATCATATTTTTCAAAAAATTTCTTCATAACTCTCCTCCTATACTTCGATTATAACACAGAATAAACAAAAAACAATGTGAAATCGACTTCATATTGGAAAAAAGTCCGGATTCAAGGGGAATTTTAGAGTTTTTATGTTTTTTTTAAGAGAAATACTACATATAGAAGAATGGATTTTTATTTTGATTTCTCAGTATATTTAAAGGTTTTTGAACTGATCCTAATGATATATTGTGGTTTGTATTTTTCAATAAATTTGCTATTTTTTAAAATTTGTTATATACTTTTTATAGTAAAGTCGAGTTCGAAAGAAAGGAAAGTGAACTCGATTAGCGCCTGGCCCCAAAATGAGGGTGACGAGGAGAATAGTTATCGAAAGATTCGGCGGATGCTATTCCGGTAATTCTGCGAACCGTTAGTTATATATAAAAAATAAAATCGAAATTATAACAAAGTATATATCACGCATCAAAGTTAAAATTACATACCAAAAGGAGGAAAATTTTTTGTGTGGTATAATAGGTTACATCGGCAAGGATAAATGCGCTAAAAAGGTGCTAATCGATGGTCTCATATGTTTAGAATATAGGGGGTATGATTCGGCTGGAATAATCATCTACGATGGTGATAAAGAAAATGTCGTCAAGTCGGTCGGACAGATAGCTAATTTACAAAAAAAGGTCGAGGATATGCCAGACGGATGTATCGGTCTTGGGCATACGCGATGGGCAACGCATGGCATTCCGAACGAAGTCAATTCGCATCCTCATAAATCTGGTCGAATAACATTAGTTCACAATGGAATCATAGAGAATTATGCCGAGTTGAAGGATAAACTTACGGCCAATGGTGTTCACTTCGAGTCCGATACGGATAGTGAAGTGGCGGCGGCTTTGCTAGATTATTTAGTATATAAATGTGAAGATGTTTCAGCTGCTATAAAAGAGTTTAAAAAAATTGTAAAGGGTTCTTATGCCATCGGTTTCATAATCGAGGGTGTCTATGATAAAATTTATGTTATGAAAAATGCTAGTCCGCTAATCATCGGATTGGGAAAGAAGTGCAATTATATCGCAAGCGATATACATGCGATAGTCGATAAGACGAAAAAATACATGACTTTGGATGACGGAGATTATGCCATCATAGAGAGCGAAGAGATTACCTTGTATGATGATGAAGGTTCTTTAAAAGAACGAGAAATAAAAGAATATAAGGGCTCTTCTTCGCAGATGGACAAAGGAGAATTCGAACACTTCATGCTCAAAGAAATCTACGATGAGCCCGAAGTCATAAAGAGTCTTTTATCGAAATATGTCGATGAGGATGGATGTGCTTCTCTTCCGGATTTGAAAAACTATAAAAGTGTCACAATCGTTGCCTGTGGAAGTGCGATGCATGCTGGCTTGATTGGTAAATATCTCATCGAAAATAATGCAAATATACCAGTGACGGTAGAATTGGCCAGTGAATTCAAATATAAACAATTATTTTTGGGAGAAGGAGATGTTGTCATTGCCATATCTCAGTCAGGAGAGACTGCCGATACATTGGCGGCTGTCAAAATTGCCAAAGCATTGCGGGCTCATACCATCGGAATCGTAAATGTTGTCGAGAGTTCTATTGCTAGAGAGGTCGATGAAGTCATTTATACTTTGGCCGGAAGTGAGATAGCTGTAGCGACGACAAAGGCTTATTTGGCTCAAGCAATGGTATTATTCTTGATTTCGATGAAAAACGAATTAAAAAAAGGAGATTACGGTCAATTGAGCAAATTGCCTTTATTAGCTGAAGGAATCATACTCGATAGAAATGTATATATAGAAATAGCTCAAATTATCTATCAATGTGAGGATATCTTCTTCATAGGTAGATTAATCGATTATGCCATTTGTATGGAAGGATCTCTCAAATTGAAAGAGATTTCGTACATTCACAGCGAAGCTTATGCTGCCGGTGAACTCAAACATGGGACTATTTCTTTAATTAGCGAAGGAACTCCTGTCATATCGGTTATAACTGATCGAAGTATCGCCGAGAAGACGATAAGTAATATCAAAGAGGTCAAAGCGAGAGGAGCAGTGGTCATACTCATCATCAGTGAAGAATGTAATGTAATTGGCGACTTTTACGATAAGAAAATCGTCATACCTCGTGAAATCGAAGGAATGGAAGCTATCATGAGTGCGATTCCGTTACAGTTGATTTCATACGAAGTTGCCAAATTGCGCAAATGCTCTATAGACAAACCGAGAAATTTAGCTAAGTCTGTGACTGTCGAATAAAAAATTCCACTGTAAAGTGGTTTTTTTCGTCAATTTTATTCTTTTGATGTATAGTTGAGTTGATTGACGTCTGATGTGCGCTTAACTGCTTTTTTCAACTTTTTTAGATACTGGTGCAGCTGTTTTCTGATTTTTGGTATCATCTATAGTCTATTCAACACGATATTCGTTTCCGATGGTTCCGTCTCCAATCATCTTATTTGCGTATTCAGCGGAGAGATTTATGACCGGTGCGACTGCCGTTTCAGAAGTAATTACATTGAAGTAGGTCAAACCGCCGTTAGTGCTGACAAGGAATACGGCGGCTATGCCGCCCACATTAATATAACTAGGCGAAAACGACCAGTACCTTTTATTAGGTCTATATAAATAATAACTTTGGCTTATTGTATTATTTTTCCCTGACCCTGCAGCTACTATCTCATCTGCTGTTATAAGTCCTACTGGATATGTCAAATCTCCGTTTCCTTTTTCTTCGTCACTCACTGTAAATGCATCGTTCTTCTCCGGACATTTGAATGTCGGCTGAGGGTTATTATAATTTGATCCTGATGAACTCAATCCTAATCTCGCATATGCTCCATAGGCCGTTGCATTTATTCCAAAACTTTTCCCATTATCTTCACTGTATCCTGTAACATCTTTCCCTGGTGCCGTCCTGTCATTACAAAATAGAATGTCCGCAACAGCATTTTCATATCCTGCATCTTTGATGTTCGTCTTATACCAAGTGTCTACTACTTTTTTGATATGCGAACTCTCCGTATTTGTTTGAGCTTCTTCTTTACTTGTACTTGCTGTAGTTCCAGATGGTCCATACATCCATCCTACATACTTCGCATCATTATAATTTGAATTGTATAATTGATTGATATGTGTGAATCTATCGGAATCGTCTGATCCATTCTCATGAGCTTTCGTCCCGTCGTAGATTATTCTCAAACTTCCGTCTCCATTGATTCTGATTATTCTCCAGTAAAAACCTGCAAACTTCACATAATTATTTGTGACTGCCCCTCTATAGTAATAACTCGTTCCATAATCATCTTCCATCTCGAAGATGCCTTCGTCTGTCGTGGCAGGACTAGCAAAACTCGTCCTCACTCCTTTCGAGGTTTTAGTCAACTTTTCTATAGCACTCATAGCATTTCTATCTTCTAGTGCAAAATTAGTATAGA
>CAZKKM010000076.1:0-7042 GCA_964553435.1 uncultured Muribaculaceae bacterium
ACATTGTATCTATTATGATCAATTTTGGAAACGATTATTTCATCGACAAACTTTCTTATAAACTCGTCTAGTGCTCCACCATCGATCTCTTCTTTTATAGCATGTGCCAAACTATCAAAACGATAGTTTTTATTATTCATTATTTCTATTTGATTTAATACATCGTTTTTTTTATTTTCCAAAATTTTCAATTCGGCATCTATCTCATTAAATTGAATTTGTAATTGTTCTCTTTTTATTTCTCCACTATAAACTAAATTCAAAACAAAAGTTTTTTTATTTTCGATATTTTTAATATTTTTTTCTATTGTATTTAACTCACTTGCATATTGGTCATTGTTTTCTACGGCCTTGTAAAGGTCTATCAAATCGTCAATTATTTTATCTTTTTTGGAAATAATTTTTTTAAATACGATCCCTAATATATTGTAAAGATCGACCTCGGCAATAATCGGTGAAGCGCAAGCATCCAATCTATATTGAAGGTATTTGCTGCAACTCCAAGTAGGTCGATTCTTTTTTCTACTACCGTGACTTCTTTGATAATTAGTATTGTGCTCTTTACAATATAATTTGGAACTAAGAGGGTATTTTAGCCCTCCAGCAAAATAATTATTAGTGGAATAATTTTTCGTTCTCGATTTTAAAATGGCATTTGCTTTATCCCACAATTCTTCTGATACGATCGCCGGAATTACCTCTTCGTCACATTTGTATATGACTTGTTTGTCCTCGTCGATTCTCTTTCTTTTTTTTGTTCTATAATCTAATACTTCCGTCGTCTTTCCACGATAATATCCTTTGTATTTGGGATTCTCGATCATTTTTTTTAAAGTATCTTTATCATAAAGGTTACCTTTTTTATTAAAATATCCTAAACTTCCGAGTATTTTCGATAATTTATAAAAACCATATTCCCCTGTCGCATATAATTCAAATAATTTTACGATAAATTTTGCTTCGCTTTCATCTACGACTAATTTACATTTATCTTTTCTATATCCCGTTATATTGGAAGAACCCAATACATGTCCTTTGTTGATCGCCTGTCTATGACCAAATTTAACTCGAGAAGATAGTTTTCGCGATTCATCTTGAGCAAGATTGAACATGATGTTGAGTATCAATTCAGAATTTGAATCGAAGGTATTTAGATTTTGATTTTCAAAGAAGATTCCCACATTCGCATTTTTGAGTTCCCTTATATAATGGATACTATCTTCTAAATCGCGAGCAAATCTGGACACTTCCTTGGTAATAATTAAATCGAATTTCCCACTTTTGGCATCTCTAATCATCCTTTTAAAACCTTCTCTTTTTTCGACTCTTACACCAGATATTCCCTCATCTACATATCCATCGACGTATGTCCAATTGGGTTTTGTTTTTATATAATTTTTATAATAATCTAACTGATTATCTAAAGAATTTAATTGCACATCACTATCGGTCGAAACTCTAGCATAAAAACATACTCTGAGAGGTAAATTGAAAAGTTTTTCACCATTCATTATGAGTCTAGATATTTCCGCATAGGTCATAAAGTTAGCCTTTCTACAAAAGATTTAATTCTTTTAAAAGTATTTCTTGAACACTTAAGAAAGTGTTTTCATCGATAATTTTCTTTTTATATAAGCTATCGTTGATTACTGTTTTTAATTCGATTATAAATCTTTTTTCTTTCACGTTATCACCAATAAAAAAATATTCTCGAGTCCAAAAAATTATGTCTAAAAACTGGTGTTGCAATCTTGAATGTACTACCTGGTTCGTATGTCTTCCAAATACCCAAATTTCTGTTGATTGTTTCGATCGAATAATTCTGATAGTTGTTCGGATCGAAGGCAGGTCTATTGGCCATCGCCAACAATTCTCCTGTTTTCGGATTCATCGCCATGATGAGTGCATCTTCGGGACTGTACATGTCTATCACGTTTGACAATTCTTTCTCTACGGCCAGCTGCAAATCCAAATCTATCGTCAAAGTCAAATTCATTCCGCTTTGTGGAGCGACATACACTTCTTCCAAATCGAGTCTATGCCCCTTGCCATCAGAAAAATACTTGATCGCACCATCTTTTCCAGTCAAATATTTGTCGTAATTCAACTCCAACCCACTCAACCCTTGGTTATCTATGCCGACATAACCCAAGACATGACTTAGAAGTTCCCCATAAGGATAGTACCTCTTCGACTCCTTGACGAGATAAACCCCATCGTATCCCAAGTCGTTTATCTGTTCGGCAATGTCGTAAGATAATTGTCTGCCCTCAGGATGAACTCGCTCTATCGAAGTTTTTTTAGATGCATGAGCTAATATGTCATCGTAATCGACACCCAAGATTGCACTTACATCGCGAGCGACAGCTTCTTTGTCGACGATCTGATTTGGAATGAATACTAAGCTCGTCGTCGTTATATTTGTGGCGATCACTTTTCCGTTGCGGTCGAAGATATTCCCTCGATCGGCCGTGATAGGCAAATTTCTACTCCAAAGACTATCGGCTAGCTCGGCCAACTTATCGTACTGTATCACCTCGATGTAGAATACTTTCATGATAACTACTAAAAAGACGAATGCGACTACCAAAAAGACGATGCGCACTCGCAAATTGATTTGCGATTTAAACATAATTTCACCATCAAAACATATGTGGAAAACGAGGAAATTATACACAGCTTATTTTGAAAAAACCAAAAAAATAGACCCTCTAGTCTACTTAAAAATTTACATTTTTGCTGCCCTCTTCTATCGATCCTTTGAATTCTCGCAATAATTCTTCGAATACATCTTCTAGCGAAACCGTCGAAAAACCGAGAGCGGCCAATTCCTTTTGATAATAAATCATCGTCCTCAAAAGATCTTCTCCATATTGCGTATCGCCTTCTTGGCGCATTTTTTTATCTGCCTTGATGACCTTGACGATATCCCGATCGAGAGAGAAAACGAATATCATCTCATCCAGCTGTCGATAACTTTCGAGAATTGCCAAAATGTGTTCTTTCTGTTTTTTTTGAAAATGAGGAAAAATCGGAACTCTCTTTATGTGGGGAACCAAAGATTCGAGTGTAGCCACTCCTGTTGCGATCAAATCTATAAAATAATTCGCTATCGGCAAAGATAAAACACCATCCCAAAAAGATAATCCCGCTTTCTCATACAGTCTTTGTAGTTCGACGATTTTGTTGTTGTAAGTGATAGCCATATTCGGAATGCTCCCTCTTTCCAAAACGGAATACTCGGACAATAGATTGACCAAAGCATTCATCGAATCCATCAATTTATCCAAACTTTTTAAAAATTCTTTTTCTACCATCGTTGACCTTTCTATACTCTCAAAAACTCATTTTCTTCATCATCGCTGCTCATGAGCACTCTTATATCACAAACTTTAACACATTGTCAATCGATTTTTTCTTAAAAGCTGCCACGGAATTTGCCTTGGTTATATTTGCTCATCGCCATTCGCGATACGACATAACAAAGGACACTCACTCCCAAAGCTACTGCAACTATGACGGTCAAATTGAATGGTAATACGTTCATTTCGAACCCCTTATTGGCACTGAAAACGGCATTTACGAAGATGCGCAATACGGCGAATAAAGCGATTGTACATGCATACGAAGTCAATCCGAGAACTGTTGTCTCATAGGCAAATATATTCGCAATTGCTCTGTCTTTTATACCTAAATACTTGAGAATTGCCACTTCTTTTCCATGATAAGATATACTTCTCTTTATGTAGTTGAGAAGAAACATGACTGCCAATATGACGAAGATGAGCATGATGGCCGCGAACACGTATACAGCTAACATTATGTACGTACCGAGATCTCTATAATCATCTTGATATAGTGTTTCCAATCTATAAGCTCCCGTATACATAGGAAATTCTGCAAACAATCTCTTTACAGCCGCTGGATTCTCTTCTTTTACATATACCGCGACCGCCCTTTTCTCGAATCCGTGTATTCTATCTGATAAGAGTTCTTCACTCACATACACCTTTTCGTCCAAAGAAAGTCCTACGACTTTCAAATTTTCGATGTGCTCCGGCTCGCCCATTTTGCTATTTTTCACATCTAATCCGACCATTTGACCCAAATAATTGTCCATGAGAAATCCCAATTCTTTGCACATTCCAAGCGAGATGACTATTTCATTTTTCTCGAGATGATCTATCGTCTCACCGGATTCCAAACCTATTTCCCCTTCGAGGATACGAACATCCAATCTTTCAATTCCACCGACAGTGTAAAAATTCGTATCAGAAAACATACTGCTATCCAACGTACTTTCGAATCCACTCGTCACATAGATGTCGTTTCCAGAATACGATACTGCCAGTCTCTTTCTATCGACTTCTTTCATTTGTATGACATCGAGCCCATAACCCTTCACATCTTTCAAATTTTCATATTCGGAAAAATCGACATTCACTATTCCGACGATCACGACCTTACACGAATTGTCCGCCCACGATAAGGAAATTTCCTTGCCATCATTCAACAACTCATCGACACTCGAAGGCTTGTATAATGATTTATCAGTATACACCCCATTCGCCACGATGGATTCTGCCAAAAATGATGAGACTACGACCTCGTTGGCCCACAATGGTTTTCTTCCTTTATCGACTTTTTCTAAAACATCGATACTTTTGAAATTAAGTCCGATACTAACATCGTAAAAATTCGAATTATTCTCGTTAAAAGGTGTAAAAAATCCCAAATACACCTCATCTCTTTCATAACCCTCGACGACTTTCGAATTCTCTCGGTGTTCGAGTCTACTCGAAATATTAGCTATATCTTCTTCTGTATACTCTCCTGCGTTTAGAGTTATCTCTCCATCTTTGACATAACTTCTGATCCTGAATATCTCATCACCTTCGGCCAGCACTGTATCTAAATGCATTTTATTCGCATCCAAAGTGGCAACCACTCCAGTCGTAAGAACCAAAAGCAAACACACACTTATCATGATCGCATTTCTGAATATCTTCCACTTGTTGGTGAATTGATTTGCCAAAGCAAAGTGCCAAGAATTGAACGCATTTTTATGAGGACCGATTTGATTATCATTCTCTACGTTCCTTCGAACTTCGACGTTTACTAGTTTTCCCTCATCCATCGATAGCACCATGTCCCCGTAAGATTCGAGTGCTTCTTCATCGTGAGTTACCACTAATACCAATCTCGATTTGCTCATGTTCTCCAAAAGGGCAAAAATGCGCATGCGAAAGTCGCTATCTATACTCGCGGTCGGTTCATCGGCTACGACTATCTTGGAATTCTTCATGAGAGCTCTTGCCAATGCGACTCTTGCCTGTTCTCCACCGGAAAGTTCCTTCGCCTTTTTGCCAAGTAAATCGTTTAGCTTTAAAAGTCTAACCACTTCTTCATATTGAGAACTTACACCTACTATTCGAATATTATCTTCGACAGTCATCTCCTCCATGAGATTTCCTTCTTGAAAGATGAAGTCGATATTCTCTTCTCTATAAGTGGCCTTCTCATCCAAACTCATCGCAGTTATATCTTTATCTTCGAAATAGACGTGACCCTCGTCTGCGTCGAGAACGGAAGAGATGAGATTCAATAATGTCGTCTTGCCTGATCCGTTGTGTCCTCGAATGATGACCAAACCCGTCGCTGGCAACTCACAACAAACAGCATCGACCACTACTCTATCATCGTACTTTTTCGTCAAATTTTCTAACTTGATCATCTCATCCAACCCTTTTCTATCGTGCCTTCATTGTACCAAATTTTCTCCAAAAATAAAAGACTAGACCACCTAATCTTTAAATTCATTTTATTTCTGCTTATTCGACGCGATACTCGTTTCCTATAGTACCGTCTCCGACCATCTTATTTGCATATTCGGCAGAGAGATTTATGACCGGTGCGACCGGACCCGCGTCACTAACACGCATACCACTAATACCATAAGCATTGACATTGAATATATCAGCATAGGTGCTAGTAAAAAAATAAGGTGAGAACGACCAGTACCAATAATTCATTCCTCGATACAAATAATAACTTTTATTTGTTGTATTGAACTTTCCACTTCCTGCGGCTACTATTTCATCCGCCGTTATTAATCCTACTGGATATGTTAATGATCCATTTCCTTTTGAGGTATCACTTACAGTAAATGCATCGTTTTTCTGTGGACATGTGAATTGTGGTTTTGGATTGCCATAATTTGGTCCTGATGAGCTTACCCCAAGTCTTGCATATGCTCCATAGGCTGTCGCATTTTTCGCATATCCTAATCCTGTGTCAATGCCATATCCTGTCGCATCTTTTCCTGGTGTACTTCTATCATTACAGAAAAGGATATCAGCAACTGCGCTTCCATATCCCATGTCTTCGATGTTTGTCTTATACCATTCATCTACTGCCTTTTTAATATCGGAACTCTCCGTATTTGTTTGAGCTTCTACTTTACTTGTACTTGTTGTCGTACCAGTTGGTCCGTACATCCAACCTACATATTTCGCATCATTATAATTTGTATTGTATACTTGATTGGTATGTGTAAATCTATCAGAATCATCCATCGTTCCATTCGCATGTGCCTTCGTTCCATCGTATATAATGCGAAGTGATCCGTCTCCATTGATTCTAATTATTCTCCAATAGTAGCCTGCAAATTTGACGTAGTTGTTTGTGACCGCGCCTCTATAGTAATAGCTCATTCCATAGTCGTCTTCCATCTCGAAGATTCCTTCATCTGTCGTCGCAGGATCGGCGAATCCAGTTTTTACTCCTTTCGAGGTTTTAGCCAACTTTTCTATAGCACTCATAGCATTTCTATCTTCCAGTCCGAAGTTCGTATAGAATACTGCATTCAAGTCTTCATCTTGATTTACATCGTTCAAATAGTTCAATGTTACAGTTAGATTATAATAATATGTTTTTCCGACAGGAATATTTAGAAGATTCGCTAATAACTTTTTAGCACTCGTTTTAGATTGAGGTACATTCGTAGAACTTACGACTTCTGTATATGACCCATCTTCTGTTT
>CAZKKM010000077.1:0-6435 GCA_964553435.1 uncultured Muribaculaceae bacterium
CCCGAAGGAACAGATTTACAGTCTGCCGCGTTTGACCACTTCGCTATCCCTCCAACAAAAAATATAAAAATGGTGCCGACAGAGGGAGTCGAACCCCCAACCTACTGATTACAAGTCAGTTGCGCTGCCAGTTACGCTATGTCGGCAAAAAAATGGTGGGCGCTGTAGGACTCGAACCTACGACCCCCTGCTTGTAGGGCAGGTGCTCTAACCAACTGAGCTAAGCGCCCAAAATTTGAGGACAAGTTAAATATACCATTTATGCCTTGCCCTGTCAAGATATTTTACGTTATTCCGGCAAAAAAGATACACTTTTCGCATTAATTATTGCACTCTATCTCTTTGAGTTTTGTCTCAATCCAAATGGGCAATAATTCTTTCAATTTGTTGAAACCGTTTGGACTTTCCAAAAGCTTCCCTTTTTTAGAAGTAAGGCGATAATCTATGGATTTTATCGACAACTTCATCTGATTTTTGAGTCCATCTATTTCCATTACCTTGGCATATATAGTCTCTCCGGGAAAGGCAAAGTTTCTGACATTGGAGACGAAACTGTCGGACATTTCTGAAATATGTATGAGTCCATTGTATCTCTCGTCAACTTTGACGAAAATACCATAATTCTCGATACTAGTGACCGACACCTTAATGATGTCTCCTGTATGATAATCCATCTGTAATGCACCTCGCGAAAAGTATTATATCATAACATATTCGAAAAGTAAAACCCCTATCAGAAAAATATAAAAAAGACGATTGTCGTATTTTTCCGAAATCGTCATTTTATTGGCTTAATTTCATAGCTATCCAAAAGTTTTTCAAAATCATCGGAAGTCAACATTCTCGAAGAAGTGCTAGATATGCTAGTCATGAACTTTCCCTCTTTATAGTAAAGAATAGCAGGGAGCTCTTCTATCGCATGATGCTCATCGAGAGCAAATTTCCTATTCAAAGATGAGATGTAGTTTTCGTTGAGCATGGCATCGGTCGCATCGAGATAATAGAACTTATCTTGTAATTCGTTATTGATCACAGATCTTTTCAAAGCCTCCTCAAAATCTTTGACTTCTTTATTTTTGGTGTAACTTATCAGGATGAAACTGTCGGTTGACATTTCGCTAGTCGTACTGTCGATGTCGTCATATTGAATGTTTCTGGCCATCTTGGTGAATACACTTTCACCCAATTTGTTATCCTCGTATGTATTGTACAATTTCACGGCGATGAAGGCGACTAATACGACCGCAACCATCATGAGCACATAGTTGACATACTTGCGAACGTCTACTTTTTCTTTCTTTCCGCTTTTTTTCATTTAATCACCTCTATCTTCTTCACTAAAATTTTAACATACTTTAAAGATTATGTAAATCATTTAAGTCTATTCTTTTTATTTAATCGTATGAAATTTTTCGAGCAATTTCGCACATTTTTCGGCAGATTCTGTCGTAAAATCCATACGAAAGAATCCGCAGCCCAAATTTATGTAATCGCCGATCTCATCGAGACGATTAATCGGCTTCGAACTCATGAGATACTTATAAAAATTATCTCGTATTATCGAATATGAACTGCCGTTGCGGTCAACTAATGCACCCGTTTTTCCTTCTAAAGGATCGTACTTCATTTTCATCAGTTCGACATGTCCATAGACAAACACTCCCAAGTGTGACATATCCACTTTCCCGACCATTTGTTCGATCTTAGGCTTTTTCAATTCTAAAGAAATAAGAACTCCTCTTACATTTCTGTCCATGAGTGCTCTCGCCGTCACAGAATTTGTGACATTTAACATATAATCTCCATACACTTCGACGGCAGGATCAATTTTTGTAAGAAGACCATAATCTCCTATGATACAGCATCTTGCTTCGATATCCTGTCTAGCATCGACATATCTTGGAAAAATGTCAGAGTGCCGACGATATAGCTCTTCATTGGATGAAAATATCTTATCGGCATAGGAAACAGCAACCTTGTATTGTTCTTCTGTCGCGACAACCACCAATAGCTTCGACTTTCTACAAGGGCTGCTCTGCACCTCTACTTCTTTTTGTTCGAAGAAGACGGGTTCCTCTCTTTTAAGACGAACATCATCTAGCCTCGATAGAGCTTCTCTTCTCAAGACATTCAAATCTTTGAGATTGATGAACAAATTTTCACCCAACAGAACATCCATTCTATCTACCACGTAAACCGTATTCCCGGTCTTTGCTAATTGTTTGCGGACATCTTCCTCACTCACCGCTCTATTCTTTGCCAATAAAGGACACTCTCCATTCACTTGAACTTCATATCTGCCCTCTTTCACTGTCAATTCGATCGGCTTACCTTCCATTGCTTCAAATTTGAACCAAATTGGAACCGTTCTCCTCGGCAAGTCTTGTATTTCTTTGTTGAGACTAGCTTTTCCTACCAATCTCAACTCACCACCTTTTGAAAGATTGAGAAAATTGTCTACATAAACTGTTGTTCCACTATTTCCTCCATTTACGAGTTTCCCTCTCTCATCATAAAGGAAATTGACCGTCATACCTCGCGCTTCTTCTTTAAAACGTATGATATCCCCCTGTTCCAAATGCATCTCGAGCATCAGTGCAATTCGCTTTTTCCGAACTTCATAGCGGCCCAACCGCACTCCGACATGATTTGGAGATTCCAAATTGCACATTTCCTTTCCAAAAGTTCCTTTCAAAAAGCCATCTGTCAACCCTCTATTGAAAAGAATGGACATATTCGTCTTCTCCTCTTCACTGAACTTTCTTCTCTCGTTGGCATAATAAGAATCTATTGCATTTCGATACATTTTTGTCATATAACCGACATACTCGGGACTTTTCATCCGTCCCTCGATTTTGAGCGAATTGACACCGGCATCTATCAGTGCATAGATTTCTTCGCCAGCACATAAATCTCTGAGACTGAGATAATATCGAATAGAAGATGAGCCGTCTTCTGTTTTTCTTCTATAAGGCAATCGACATAAACCGGCACATTCACCTCTATTCCCACTTCTCTCCAAAACCAAACTTGAAAACAGACACTGTCCTGAATAGGACACACACAATGCTCCATGTATGAACACTTCGAGTTCTAATGTTGTATCGAGATCCCTTATTTCACATAAAGCTAGTTCCCTATCCAAAACTGCACGTTTAACTCCTATGGACTCCAGTAATTTCAATGTACCATTACTTCCCGTATGAAACTGCGTACTGGCATGAATTTCCAAATTTGGAGCTATTTTTTTGATTAAATTCATCATTCCAAAATCCTGAACGAGAACAGCATCGACTCCCAACCTGTGGATAAACTTTACGTTTTCCACAAATGGCTTTACCTCATCTTCGTAAATCAAAGTGTTGATAGTGATGTAAACTTTTACACCATGAAGGTGTGCATATTTTACAGCTTCACTCAATTCCTCATCTGTAAAATTATTCGCATATTTGCGCGCGCCGAACTTCGTACCTGCCAAGTACACTGCATCTGCTCCATAAGCTACAGCATACTTTAGCATTTCCATATTGCCTGCTGGACTTAACAATTCACATTTCTTCATAATGTCAACTCCCTTGGAAAAAATATTATATGTTTTAAAAAAGGCACCCTACGCGGCTGCACTTTGATTAGTAACAAAAACCTTGTTGTCTTTCTTGATGAGTGTAACCTTGGCAGATGAATCGTATCCTAAATCCTCGATGTATTCCCAATTTAATGAGACGACATATCCATCATAAGTCCCGTTATCCACCTTGACTTTTACACTATCCACCTCATCGACTTCGATATTGGACACCTCCGGAAGCAGCTGTTCTCTTTTACCGTACGAATTATCTTCGACAAACTTGTAAAGTGTATCTTTAACTTTCAACTCGTAACTTTCTTTGGCACTTTCCAAAACGAAGTCCGATCCACCCACATCATATTGATTCATCTTATTAGAAATAGTATACAAATCGACGATATATAGTTTGCTCAACAACTCGGCATACTTTTTATAATCGACTTCTTCTTTCGTCAAAACTTCTCTCATATCATCGAATGTGCTCTTGTACAACTCGGTATCTCTATCCTCTAAAACATAACCATATTCCGGTATATTATCCAATTCGACGATCTCAGTCGGCTTTTCGTCTTCGGAACTACCACGATTTTGAAAAGCAAAAACTATGCCTAAAGATGAGACTAAAACGGTAATGCTTACCCCCAAAATGATCAATAAGGTACGATGTTTCACTTTCTAATCTTATCTCCTTCCGTTTCGATGAGATTGTAGACGATGATACTATTCAATATATCGAGAATTTCTTCGGCCTGTTTTTTGGCTTTTTCGATATAATTTTCATCCACTACGATTCCTTCTTTTAACAATTTATATTCACTTTTCGAATTGTTGTAATACATCTTATCTGACAAGAAAGAGCCGTTTGGAAACACGATTATGTTGTCATTCTTTATCGAGAATATGTCGTGCCCCAAAGCATAATCGCTTTTAAATCCGAACATGTTTCCCAAAGTCGGCAACATATCTATCATGCCCATGTAATAATCGACTCGCCCCCTGACCTTCTTATCTTTCGTCCAGATGATGAGAGGAGTATTCTTGTTGAGTTCATTCGCATAAAAATCATAATCGACATACCCTTCTTCGCCCTCTTCGAGCATACGTCCTTTGACTGGATCATAATTTTCGAGATAAGCGAACTCTTTGCTTGCGATATTGCCATGATGATCTCCGTAGAACACCAAGACCGTATTGTCGAATAAATTGTTTTCGTATAAATAATTTATAAATTCTCCGAGACATTTGTCGGCATAATGTACACCGCGAATATAATCTCCTATCTTAGTTCCCTCCAAATAATTGTCTTCGACGACTTCCATGAGTCCTGTCTTTTCATTAAGTCTTCTGACTGCCTTGGTAAGTTTAAATTCACCATAAGCTTCCCCACCATCCCATGGAGTATGGTTTGTGAGAGTGATCAAAGTTCCCATGTATTTTTCGTTATTGCCTTCGATGTCTTTCAAAATGGGTATCATCTGTTCGAAGAATGCATGGTCGGAAAGACCCAATCCTATCCAATTGTCTTTATTTACTTCGAAAGATTCCTTGGCATAAAACTTGTCATATCCGAGACTCTTATGCATCTCGAGTCTGTTCCACATTGTACTATTATTGCCATGCATACTGAAAGTATAATATCCTTGTTGTTTCAACAATTTTTCGAGCGAAAGATAATTTCTATCATAATAATTTACAAATACCGTTCCCGAAAGAGCCGGCATAAGCGAAGTATTCAAGGTAAACTCTGTATCACTAGAAGTACCGACACCTATTTGTGGATAGAAATTCGGAAAATACAAGCCCTCTTTTGCCAATTTGTTGAGTGTTGGAGTCACTTCGACATCGTTTATTTTGAGATCCATAAAAGTTGTCATGAGACTTTCCATATGAACTAAAACCAAGTTTTTTCCTTCGAAGATATTAGTATATTTATTTTTTGCTCCATCATCTTCCTTGTTACTATAATATTCGATAAACTTTTGAGCTGCTTCATCGTAACCGAAATAAGAAAATAATCTCGACTGCGCACTTTGAATGATGTCATTCATCTGATACGTGAGTATTCCAAACCTCTCGACTATGAGTTCCCTATTCCACTGCTTGATCAATCTACTTATATCCGTTCCATTTAAAGTGATGATGTTGATACAAAGCATGATTATACCGACGAGCATTACTGTACTGAAGTTCTTTTTGCTCTTCTCTATCTTGGCAACATAGTTGAAGTAATTGTGTGTCCTAAGTGAACGATGCACGAGATAGAAGGCAATTGGAAACATCGCATATATCGCATGAAGCGGAGTCAGTTTTTCGAATAAGGCATCCGTAACCGTATGTACCTGTCCCAAACTTTCGATGAGTCCGACCGTCACAAAAGAATTGTAGAAAGTATAATATATTGCATTTATGGTTAAAATGATAGAAACTATGATCAAAACAGTCTGAAAATAAGCATACTGATTTTTCGGTTTAAAAAGATAACCTATAGAACCCAAAAGCACGATGACAGAAAAATCGAAAAATAGTGATTGAATACCCCAAACTCCTGGTCCCAAAGTCAGAAGACCCAAAAGCGAAGTTTCTACAACTAAAAGCACGATAAAAGCCATGAATTGCCTGTTTGTCAATGCAAATGTAATAAAATTATTTTTATATTTACTTATAAAACCGAATATTTTATCTTTCATAAAAAATCCCTTCTTACCAAATAATTATACCAAAAATTTACCACAATTAATATGTTTTTTTACAATATGCGTAAAAAGTCGATTTTTCTTATCAAAAAGTAGTTGCATTTGCCTCTTTTTTTTGATATCATTTTAGTTGTGAATGCAGGTGTAGTACAATGGTTAGTACACGGCCTTGCC
>CAZKKM010000078.1:0-6425 GCA_964553435.1 uncultured Muribaculaceae bacterium
ATTTAAATGGACATCAAAAAGAAATATTAAGCAAAGTTATCATAGTAAAAAGAGATGACCTAGTTCACTATATCTTAAATTTACTTGGTGTATCTGCGACTAAAGAAGAGTGTGAATATCTTCCAATAACATTTGACCCTCACCAAATAAAAGTATCACCGGTGTCGGGTTGTTTAAATAACTGTGCCTTTTGTAAAAAACAATACATGAACTTCGGCTTAAAAAGCCACCCATTAGAACAAATAGAAGAGTTGAAAAAAGACATAGTCGATAGGAATTTGCCAGTATATATGATGGCCATTCACTCCTCTAATCTGAGCCTTTATGGAGTCGATATATTTAATGAACCAAAAGCCCATGAAGTAATTAAAAAATTGACTAGTCCTGAACAAATAAAATTTACCTATACCGGTGCGCTCATAAATATATATGAAGAACTCGTTCTAGAGATTATAAACAATCCTAAGATAAAACACATAAATATCTCTTTAGAAAGTGGAAGCCCTCGTATCTATAAACTCATGAATCGACCTCTTTCTTTAAAACAGGTTATCGAAATAATAAAGAGAATCAAAAAAGAAAGGCCAGACATCGTCATTCATACTGAACTCATAGCGGGATTTCCAACTGAAAATGAAGATGATATAAAGATGACTATCGACTTAATTCATGAATTAGATATTGCGCCAGATTATATATTTCCATATCAAAATTCACCATATATAGCATCTTCTTTGCTTCCGCAGTCATCTATTGAACATAGAGAGCAAGTGAGAAAAGAACTAGTAAATGCATTGAAGGAGTTAAAAGACAAGTTTGAAAATTCGATCATTAATGGTGAATATGTTGCTCTTAGACAATTAGATACAAAAGAAAAGATGATGTATGTTATGGATACTTTAGGCCATATTAGAGTTGTTAGAACAGGCGATAATCTTCGTTCTTATGAAGAAGGACAAATAATACCTGCAGGTACAATTAAAGAAAAACAGTTTGTCCTCTTTCCTAAAAAGTAATGTTTCTCAAAAGAACATTTGACAAATTGTCTTGCAGGTTATGTAATTTTATAGTATAATCAATTTAGTTTTCGAAGAACTTTTAGGAGTAGGAGCAACTGCTTTAAAGAGAACCGATGGGTGGTGAGAAGTCGGCAAGTGGGTACTTTGAAGGTCGGAAAGGGAGAAAAATCGTGACTTCGCGTTAAGAAGAATAATGAGATTAACTTGTAATGAAGAGTTATAAAGTCGAGGTGGTACAGCGAGTGACTTCGCCCTCGGCATTATAGCTTTTTTTGTATGAAAGGATAGGTAAAAATGCTGGAAACTAAGTACGATCATAAAAGGGTCGAAGAGGGCAAATATGCCGATTGGAAAGAGAAAGGTTACTTCGCCGCGGGCGATACTAATAAAAGGCCGTTTTGTATAGTCATTCCACCGCCAAATGTCACAGGAAAGTTGCATTTAGGTCATGCTTGGAATACGACTATGCAAGATGTTCTGATTCGATATAAGAGGATGTGCGGATACGATGCTCTTTGGCTTCCGGGGATGGATCATGCCGGCATAGCGACACAGGCAAAAGTCGATAAAAAGTTAAAGGAACAGGGCATCGACCCACGCGGCATGAAAAGAGAGGACTGGCTCAAAGTAGCCTGGGATTGGAAGCACGAATATGCCGAAAACATTCATGCTCAGTGGGCCAAACTGGGACTTTCTCTCGATTATACCAAGGAAAGATTCACTTTGGATGAAGGATTATCGAAGGCCGTAAGAGAAGTGTTCGTCACTCTTTACAACGAGGGGCTCATCTATCGAGGAGAAAGAATAATCAACTGGGATCCAGAAGCTATGACGGCTCTTTCAAATGAGGAAGTAATATACAAAGATGTCGAAGGTGCTTTCTATCATTTGAAGTATTTTATCGAAGGTACGGATGAGTATTTGGAAGTCGCGACGACGAGACCGGAGACATTGTTCGGCGATACCGCCGTAGCAGTAAATCCAGACGATGAGAGATATAAACATCTCATAGGAAAAAATGTCATTTTGCCGATCGTGAATAAGTCGATTCCGATAGTAGGCGACGAACATGCCGATATGGAGTTCGGTACGGGAGTCGTCAAGATAACACCAGCTCATGATCCGAACGATTTCGAAGTCGGAAATAGACACAATTTGGAGAGAATCGTCATCATGAATCCCAACGGAACAATGAATGCTCTGTGCGGAGAAAAGTACGAAGGTATGGATAGATTCGAATGCCGAAAAGAAGTCGTGCGAGAACTCGAAGAAAAAGGGTTACTTTTGGAGATAGAAAAAATTACGCACAATGTCGGTCATTCGGAGAGAACCGACGTAATGGTCGAGCCGTATCTTTCAAAACAGTGGTTCGTTCGCATGAGGCCACTTGCAGATGCGGTACTCGAAAATCAAAAAAACAAGGATACGAAAGTCAACTTCGTGCCGGCAAGATTCGAGAAAATCATGAATCATTGGATGGAAATCACTTACGACTGGTGCATTTCGAGACAGCTTTGGTGGGGACATCGCATACCAGCTTGGTATAAAGGCGACGAAGTATACGTCGGCATGGCGGCGCCAGAAGGAGAAGGTTGGGTTCAAGATGAAGATGTCTTGGATACTTGGTTTTCGAGTGCTCTGTGGCCTTTCTCGACTTTGGGATGGCCCGAAAAGACGAATCTTTACGAAAGATATTATTCGAATAGTTGTCTAGTTACCGCTTACGATATCATTCCATTTTGGGTCAATCGTATGACCTTTCAAGGACTTCATTTCACGGACAAGAGACCATTTAAGGATTGTCTCATTCATGGTCTAATTAGAGATAAACAAGGAAGAAAGATGAGTAAGTCTTTGGGCAATGGGGTCGATCCGATGGATGTCATCGAAAAATATGGTGCGGATGCATTGAGATATTATCTCGTCACCGATGTAAGCATCGGAATCGATCTCAAGTACGATGAAGATAAAGTAAAAAGCACTTGGAATTTTATAAACAAACTTTGGAATGCTTCTCGATTCGTACTCATGAACATAGAAGGACTCACCGATGATATTTATGATTTGAGTGGAGCGAAATTGGAAGACAAGTGGATCCTTTCGAAATTGAATGCGACGATAAAAGAAACGAGACGTTGCTTGGATAAGTACGAGTTCAACAATGCAGGGGCAGCACTTTACAATTTCATTTGGGATGATTTTTGTGACAACTATATAGAGATGGCCAAATATACGAGTGAAGAGATTTCTACGAAGTCGACTTTGTATTTTGTGCTTTCGAACATCATAGCCATGCTTTGTCCATTCATGCCATATGTGACAGAAGAAATATATGCTGCTCTTCCATTTAAGAAGCATGAGGCACTCATGATCGACGATTATCCGAAGTACGACTGTGAACATGAATTTTCTTGTGAAGAAGTCGACGAAATGCTCGAATTCGTCAAGATGTTCAGAACTTTTAAATTGGAAAATGGTGTCGGCAAAGATTTTGCCGTCGAGTATAAGAACGATGAAAATTATAGTTTGATTTCAAATTTGTTAAAGTTAGATGGAAAAGATGTTCGAGAAAGAGAATACAATTCCTCTTACGAGGTCATCTATAAAAAATATCACATCGTAGTCAAATTCGACAAAGACGAAAATAGCGAGGCCGATACGTTGGCACGGCGCATAGAGGAATTGGAAAATTCGATAGCACGTAGAAGAAAACTCTTAGAAAACGAGAATTATACGAGCAAGGCTCCGGCCGCGATCGTAGAGAAAGACAGAGAGAAACTTTCTATGGAAGAAAGCGAACTTGCCAAGTTGAAAAGATGAACCTGAAGAAGGGCACAGATGAAGGTGCCGTTCTTTTTTAGTGAGAAGAAGTGGACAAATAAAAAATTTGTGATATAATATGTGAAATTTTTGGAGGGGGTTATGAAAAGTTTATACGATTACAATTTTTTGGTCAACGACGTCTTCTATAAATGTTGGCACATTTTAGATTACATAGAAAACCATCCTTCGATGCCTAGCTTGGATAGGGAAGCGATTCAAGCGACAATCATGGATGCACTTGTATACAAGGGATTAGTAGATGCCGAAAGAGAATCTTTGGATTTGGACAGTTTGTGCGTGAGAGAAGATACAAAACATTATGTGTACGAAAGACATCCCAATATATGTGGCATTCCTATTTGGATGAAGGAGGAGTTTCGAAAACATTGTCTCATAATCACTGGTAGCATACCTATTTCGTTGTTTTTGTGTAAACCTCCCAGCAAAATAGGTAGATACTGCGTTTACGATCCGAACACTGCCGTGAGTGCGATTTTTCCCGATGCTACCTTTTATGATGTTTTTTATACCTCGCCGACGAGAGGTGTTCGCATCGACAGTCAAAGACCATTCGTCGAAGTCGAGATAGATGGAGAATTGTATCTCGTCGATATACTTACAAAGAGAATAATAAAGAGTTCTTTCTTCAAGGAACATTTTGGGTTCGACGTGGTAACGCAAAGAAGAATCAGCGAGATGGATGATGAAATGAAGAAAGTGTACGAAGAGATGACAACAGAAAAATGCCAGTATAATGTACTCATACCATTTCTCAAGATGAGCTTAGAAGCTTTTAGTGTAAAACCTTATTGGGCCGAAATGGCATACGAGTTTGAGAAAAGTAAAGAATTGTATCCTGAAGAATTCGAGAAAGCCGAAGAATTTGAAAGAGAAGTAAGCGAAGGAATTTTATTTTAAAAATTTGGGGGGTTGAAATGAAAAAAAGAGATGGAGAATGCCAGTATGCCAAACTCATAAGACGATATTATGATGGCGACGTGCATGCAAGGGAAGAACTGATCATGGAAAATCTCGATAAAGCAGAGCACATAGCCTCGAAGTATTTCGGATTGGGGATGGATGACGAAGATTTGATACAAAATGCGTACGAAGGTCTCATTAGAGCAATAGATCGGTGTCTTTGTTCTCCAACCTCCAATCATTCCAAGTACGTATCCTATGCCATAGATCTTGCGGTGAGAAGAGCACTCGCAGAATATCGTTTGTTTACAAATCAGACTATGCCGAATAGGGGAACGAAAGTATGTATCTTGCTAGCACAGAGAGATTTGCTTAAAGAACTTGGTAGAGAACCGACTGTGGATGAGATAATCGAGAGAACTGGAATTTTGGAGAGTGTCGTAAGAAGAACTCTTTTGGATGACAGAATGCGAATGAATGTCAGTTTGGATGATCCAATTTGGAGAAAAGATATTTATTTGAGCACCGAATTGAGCGATGTCGAAAAAGAAATGCTTGCAAATGAGAGTCTCGAACGTGTACGAGAATACATGAGCGACGCGAATTTGAGACCGAACGAAAGAACTGTTTTGAATCTCATGGTCAAATGTTCTACGAGAACGGCAGATTTGGCTAGAGAATTGCAATGTTCCGATACGTATGTGAGTAAGATCAAGTTTCGATTGGCAAAAAAATTGAAAAAGCTCATGAATGAATTTCGAGAAGACGGAGCATTTGCTTGCGATAACGATGGCAAAGAGGTCTTAAGTCAAGAAAGAGTTTTCGTTCATAAAAGAATTAAAGACCGCCAGCACAATAAATGCAAATACTAAAAAAATACATCAGCGCATATCTTTGATGTATTTTTTTAGTGCTCGAGCATTTTTGTCGAAGACGATTTTCAATTGATTGTCGATTTCGACTATGCCTTGAGCTCCGAGTTTTTGGATGCCTTCTTTGTTCGCCAAAGAGACATCTTTGAGAGTGACTTTGAATCTCGACATGGAAATTTCACAATCGATGATGTTGTCCTTGCCTCCCAAGTATTTGACGAGTTTGTTCATCTCCTCGTCGAAAGATTTGCTAGAAACTTTTACGGCGATGAGCACGATTATCACGAGTGCCACCGCTATTATCAAGTATTCCCAACCCATATAATTATCACCTGTTTTCAATTATACAATACTTTTCAGAAAAAATATACTTTTTGTTTTTAATAAGAGTAAAGTATAAATTAAAGTAAATATTATTTTTCTTCTTTTAAAAGATGGTCGATGGTATGCACTGAAACCGACTATCGAACATAAATTATTAGTGAAAGAAATGAAAGGGTGAATATTATGTCTAACAATAATAGTGAAACGAACGGCATAGCAGAAATACTACAAGTTATCCTGATTTTGCAACAGAATGCTTCTTGCCCTGAAAGCTGTTTAGATTCATGCGATAGACCGGTCTTGGGGTGTGGAACTACTTGCTGTGTATGCAATACGAGACCTATAATGCTCTATACTTGCTGTCCAAGTGGTGCTACTCCAGTAAGTATGCCAATAAGTAAAGACATCACAACTTGTACAGATCCTACACAATGCTCAAACGTGTTCAGAATCGAAAAACTCGAAT
>CAZKKM010000079.1:0-6251 GCA_964553435.1 uncultured Muribaculaceae bacterium
TGGAACGTGGTAAACCCCGCAAGTGAGAAACCCAAATTTTGGTAGGGGAGTCTCGGGTGAAGAATACAGAATTCAACCTGAGGTTCAGATTTCGATCTGAAAGATAAATGTCTGTCACCTTTATGGTACAGAACAAGGCTTACTAAGTATTATTTGATTTTTTAAAAAGGAAGTGAATTGCCCTTGAACGAGATAGGAAGCGATTTCAAACAGGTGCGATTATCCTCAGGACTCAGTTTGGAGGAGACCAGTGCCGACACGAATATTCCGGAGGCGGCATTGGAGCAAATAGAAGCTGGATCGATAGGTAGTTTTAAGGATATTTTCAAATTGAAAGAGTATCTCTCTACTTATGCGAAATATTTGGGATTGGAGCCAGCACAGGTCATCGACGATTTCAATGAATATATGTTCGAATATACTTCTAAAATTCCGCTAGATGATTTGAGCAAAAAGATAGAAGAAAAAGAAAGAAAGCAGCTCGAAGAAGAAAAGACAGGCAATATAAAAGTCGTGTCACCATATTTAAAACCAAAGGAACAATCGCAAGTGATGAAATATATCATCATTGCGATAGTGATAATCATACTGGCTGCAGTGACAGTCATTTGGGCGATAAAACAGGTAGCTTAAAGGAGTTAGTATATGAAAAAGATGAATTTACCTAACAAAATAACTGTGACGAGGATAGTGCTGTCGGTTCTATGCTTGATCATGATGGTTTTTCCTTTTTATCAAGTCGGTTTTAACTGGCCGACTTTCATGGTATTTGGAAGAATAGAGGTCGATCTCAAATACATCATCTGTGCGATCATATTCATAATAGCCAGTTTGACGGATTTCTTGGATGGTCATATTGCAAGAAAGTACAATTTGGTTACAGATTTTGGCAAAGTCATGGATTCGATTGCCGATAAAATATTAGTAAACGGAATACTGATCGTCTTGGCAGCCGATGGATTCATTCCGATGGCCATTCCAGTGATAATCATAACGAGGGATACATTCGTAGATTCGATCAAGATGGTGGCTGGCCAAAGTGGTGGCAAAGCAGTCGGAGCGAGCATTGCAGGAAAAGTTAAGACGATGTGTATGATGATAGGTGTGTCTTTAAAATTGCTGTACAATATGCCTTTCGAATTTTTGAACATTCAGGTGGCCGATGCACTCATCATAATTGCGACTATTCTCTCAATCGTGTCGGGAGTTCAGTATTACTACAATAACAAAGAGTCTTTATTCAAAGAAATTTAGACTCTTTTTTTTGTTCTGATTTTAATTTTAAAAAATCACGATGAATAATCATGTAAAATTTACATTGTATTGTAAGCTCTTTTTTGAATTTGCTCATTTATTTGATAAAATAAAAATAGAAAGTAGGTCTTCACGATGGACGAATTATTGTTGTTGGATGCCGATGGCAAAAAAATCGCCGGAAAAATAATTGCCATGTTCGATGGAAAAGGGAAAAAATATGTAGCTTATACCGATGGGATGGGCGACGGCGATAAGATGGATACATTGGTTTCGAGATTCGTTTTTAAAGATGGCGATACGTTGCAACTAGAAAATATAGATGATGATGAAGAATGGAAGTTCGTCGAAGACTTTTTGAAAACCGAAGTTTTCAGTGAAGATGATTGAACATGATGAAACGATATATAATAAGCAGTGATGCAGATGGATTAAGCATCAAATGTAACGAAGATGGAAATACGAGAATTGTCAAAAGCAACGAAGAATTATCCATGTTAGTTGCCAAATTTATAGGGCAGGGGTATTTGGTCAAGAGATACGATGATCACATGGCATTATGTGGGGGAGAAGAAATAATTCGAATAAACAGTTACAAAGCCATGGATCAAAATCCTGTATTAGCTCGTTTGAAGAGAGATATTCCCGTAACTATAAAGAGAAGCGGATACATTGATAAGCGGGCGATCGGCAGGGTTCAGACGAAACCAAACAGACAGAAATCAAAAAAATACGGTGGGACTGTGATTGCAGGTGGTTTGGCAACCGTTTCCTTGATGTCGGCGATTTTATCATTTTCTTTGCGTGGACCTGTGGAACATCGTTCGATCGAGAGTTATGATAATGTTTCTCTCGACGATATATTGATCGTAGAGGATGTTAAAGAAAAGTCAAGTGAAGAAGCAGATGCAAAGTTCGAAGAAGATTTCACTTATGAGTTGGCACAGCCCATCGTGCAAGATGAGACAGTCGATCTTTCTTATTTCTTGGAAGATGAAGCGATGGAATTAGACGAAGATAAAACAATCGAGCTGCCAATTGCCAGTAACGACGATGTAAATGAAGCAAAAGTGAGCGATCAATCGCATCTACTCGTCGCTGAAAACAAGTGTTTTTTACCAATTCCCAATCTATTTAACGAAGATAAAGCCATTAATGCGAGAAATCAATATGGCGATCTTATGGTGAAGGTAGCAGATGATTTTGGTTTGGATTCCGAGATGTTGCTTGCCGTGGGAACTCAGGAGAGGGCTGTTCATTCGAGCATCAAAGATCCCGGAGGAGGGATAGGCCTCATGCAGGTGCAGTATTCTGTTTGGATAGACAAGACGATAAATGTTCTAAAGAAAGATCCGATGAATGGAGAATTCGAACCGTATTCGATATACGTCACCGACGAAAAATTGCAGTCTTTGGAAGGTAATATCGAAATCGGTGCGGCCATATTGCAAACGTGCTTGAAATATGCCAATTACAATATACCTTTGGCAATACAAATGTACAATCAAGGATCTGGCTCGATGGAGGCAATTGTCGATACATATTGTCAGATCAGCGGCAAAGATTATAGAACTGTTTGGAACGATCCCAACGATATAGGTTGGTTCGATTATTGTGATTTGAAACCGGGAGATCCCGAATATTTGATAAATGTCAACAAGTGGATAGAAAATAGGAATTTTAAAGTCTTGAATGTTTATACAGGTGAGGAAGTCGCTTACAGTTTTGTCGATTCGAATATTTTGAGCGAAGTTAGGACAATATAAAAACTCTTGCCGCTGTGTGCAAGAGTTTTTATATGATCAGCTCTTATTTTTTGTGTGTAATTTTATTTACTATGTCTTGGCCGCTCACATTGCCCGAACCGAAGGCTTGAAGAACTTCGATAGGTACAGCAAAGATAATGGTGTTAGATTGGTCTGATGAAATGTCATTGATGGTTGCAAGAGTTCTCAAGTGGAGAGCTCCAGGTGTTTTGCCCATAGTTTCAGCAGCTTCGGCCAAATTTTTACTGGCTTCGATTTCACCAATGGATTTAGTGATGACTGCAGCTTTTTCGCGCTCAGCTTCGGCTACCTTGGCGATCACTCTTTGCATCTCTTCCGGAAGTCTGATGTCCTTGAGTTCGACATTTTCGACTTTGATGCCCCAAGGATCGGTCGCTTCGTCGATTATCTTGCAAATCTTTTCGCTTATCTTTTCGCGAGAAGCCAAAAGTTCATCGAGTGTGACTTCACCGACGACATTACGCATGGTCGTTTGAGCAAGTTGACCGACGGCATAGAAGTAATTCTGTACAGCAAGGATCGCCTTAGATGCATCGAATATGTTGTAATAAATTACGGCATTGATTCTGATGGATACGTTGTCCTTCGTTATCGCATCTTGTTCTGGTACATCGACAGCCATGGTACGGATATCGACCTTTCTAAAGCTTTGGAAGATAGGTAAAACGATATTCCAGCCTGGGCTCAAAATTCTAGAAAATTTACCGAAAGTGAAGAGAATGCCCCTTTCGTATTCTTCGACTTGTTTAATCGATGCGAGAATGATGATGATTACGATCAAAATCAAAGTGATGATTACATAACCCATAAAAATAACTCCTTTCGTCTATATTTTAACACAACTTATGTAAATGGCAAGAAAAGTATGTCGAAAAGAGCCAATTTATTTGACAAAGACCAGAAAAAATTATATCATTTACTTAAGAATAGGGGCTGGCAGAATGAAGAAACATTATATCGTTCAACTGATCATAGACATGGTTTTAATCGTTCTCGGATTCATAATTTATCTTTTTCCACACGTGTCTTCTGTAAATGCATCAGTCGTATTTTATACACTCATGAGTATTTATGCCGGATTGGAGTTGATCGAGTATTTCGTCAGTGAAGATTCGATGGAATCGCTCTATCTCTTTTTTGCAGCTGGTGTATGTGCTTTCAGCGGCTTCTTTTTGAGAAATCTTAATGTAAATTCCGTTCTATCTATAACTTTGGTCGTTTGGACTTTGATGGTCGCACTCATCAAAATTATTTCTCTCGAGAAGATATATGTGAAAAAAGTCAATCTGTTCACGATAAAACTCACTTCGACGAGTGTAGTAATTTTGATAGGAATATTGGTCGCGGTGAACATATTTTATCGTATAAGCATAATCGGGTACATGTTGGCCCTTTTGTACATCAGTTATGGTTTTTTGGAATTTTTGTGCGATTTATTAGATTATGCGAGCAACAATTCTAAGTTTTTAAAGGAGTAAAAAATGGATGTATTAGAGATTATCGATAAAAAGAGAACTGGAAATAGTTTGAGTAAAGAAGAAATAAAAGATTTTTTTATGGGATATAGTGCAGGTGAGATAGAAGACTATCAAATGTCGGCTTTGCTCATGGCAATCACGATAAACGGTATGGATTTCAAAGAAACTTTGGCTCTTACAGATTTGATGCTCGCCAGCGGCAAAAAAATGGATGTCAAAAAGATCAAGGGAACGATGGTCGACAAACATTCGACCGGAGGAGTCGGAGATAAGACGAGTCTCATTTTGGGACCGGTTATGGCTGCTTTGGGACTCAAGATGGGAAAACTATCCGGTCGTGGTCTCGGAATAACAGGTGGTACTATCGATAAACTGGAGAGCATTCCCGGATTTAAAGTGAGTCTTTCCAGCGAGGAATTCGCAAATTGTCTCAATAAAGTCGGTTTTACAGAATGTGAGCAAACGGACGAATTCACACCTTTGGATAAGAAAATATACGATTTGCGCAGTGTGACGGGAACCGTCTCGTCGATACCTCTCATCGCTTCTTCTATCATGAGCAAGAAGCTTGCTGTCGGAGCAGATTACATTCTCATCGATTTGAAAGTCGGAAGTGGTGCGCTCGTGAAGACGAAAAAGGAAGCAGTCGAACTTGCAAATACGATGATCGATATCGGAAAAGCTTACAATAAAATGGTCATTCCAATTTTGACAAACATGAGCAGACCTTTGGGCGACAATGTTGGAAATGCTTTGGAAGTTCTTGAAGCATTGGATGTTTTAAAAGGTAAGACGGGTATCTTGAGAGATTTGGTCGTCGAGCTCGCCAGCATGCTCTACAGTCGAGTCAAAAGCATAAATCTCGATAAAGCTAAACGAGAAGTCGAAGCGGTAATCGACAATGGCAAAGCATACGATAAATTTATGGATTTCGTCAAAGTACAAGGAGGAGATGTCGAAAAAATCGAATTGAGCAGGTATCTTGTGCCGGTCGCATCGAATAAAAGTGGAACTTTAAAAGATATAAGTGCCGAAGTTATAGGGAAACTTTCTTTAGAATTGGGTGGAGGACGCAAAAAAAAGGGTGACAGTATCGATTATGGTGTCGGAGTCGTCATCAACAAGCACATAGGTGATACTATTAGGGAAGGCGATATTCTCTGTTATCTTTACCAAAATGACGAATCCGATTTTGCAGACATTGCATTACAGGCCTTTAGTATCATATAATTATAATTCTTTTTCCCTTCTTTTTGTGTACCAAAAATTGCATAAGTCAAGAAAAAGTAGACAATCGGGAGGGAAAAGTTAGACTTCTTTGTTATAAAATAAATGTTTAAATTGAATAGGAGTAAGATATTTTAAAGCAGCCTGAGGTCTTTGATTATTAAAATAGAAGATATAATTTTCGATTTCAGAGAAAACATCGTTAGAAGAGTTGATGTTGAAATCAATAAACAATTCCTCCTTAATCCACCCATTGATGGCTTCCATAGCGCCATTTTCAGTAGGATGTCCTGGCTTTGACATAGAATGTATGATATTATAAAAGGGAAGAGATTCGTTGAATTTCTTTGAAGAGTAAACAGAGCCTTGATCGGAATGGAAAATCATGTCGAGGTCTTTGTAAGACTCTTCTTTTTTAGAAATGAGGTGAGCCAAACCAATATGGTAGGAATTAGGATCACCTTTTTTATTAGATAAAGAATAAGCAATAATTTCATTATTAAAT
>CAZKKM010000080.1:0-6237 GCA_964553435.1 uncultured Muribaculaceae bacterium
ACGATGTCAACGTGGCGCTCTAACCAACTGAGCTAATCACTCATAAGAGTACACTTATTATATAATCTAATACGTGTTTTGTCTAGTAAAAGTTGGAAAAAAGTTATAAAAAAAGGCAAACATAAAATCTAGTGAGATTTTACATTTCTGACGTGTGGGTTGCGAATTAAAAAGAAGATCGATCATAGTGGATTTAAAGTGTAGAATCCTATAGTCAAATATGTGGCAAAAAGTATCCAAATAAGATATGGTATGTTGAGATAAGCACTCTCTTTGCATTTTTTATAAAATGTGATTATCATGGCGATGACTAAGATGTCGAGAAGAATTATCCAGATACAGGCAAATAATCTCCATTTTAAGACAAAGAATATAATGGACCAGAGAGCATTTACTGAGAGTTGGACATAATATATGCCTTTTTCTATTGCTGTCGGATTACAGTGCGTGGTAAGTTTGTAGTATGAGATCCCCATAAGTATGTAAATTATCGACCAAACTATAGGAAAGACAATTTTGGGAGGAGCCAAGGGAGAAGAAATTAGATTTTCATAATCTATTTTATCTAAGAGGAAGAGGCTCACGATTCCACCGATGATGAGAGGAAGAAATAGCCGCAAAAGATTTTTAAGTTTTTCATTCATTATAATCACTTCTCTTTTTATTTTATGTTGGAGAAGTGATCTTATTCTTTCTATCTTGTTAGGATTATCTTTTCCAACTTATGTTGGATTTGATAGAGGGTGTTAGTTCCAGAGAGATCGCCGTTTAGGTTTTCGAGAGCTGAATATAATATTTGCCGTTTCGATGGATGCGAATTACTCGGCACTTCTACTTTCGATTCTTTTTCGTATATTCCGAGATTACCATCTTCATTAGTTTTGGAAAAGTAATATTTTTGAGTCAAAGGAGAGAAAAATTCGATATCTTTAAAATGATGTCTCTTTTTAGAAAGAGTCTGTGCTTCTCTTCTATCTTCGATTTCTTCGGCAGTTTCGGCCCAGAGGTGGAGTCTATCCGTGCGGTCGTTTATCTCGGCCATTCGCTCAAAAGCAGAATAAATTTCTTCTGGTTGGATATGATAAAACTCTTTTTTTATTATACGATTGCCAACATTTTCGACACTTCTAAGTTCGGGATTTATCGTGTCGAGAAATTCGTGCATCTTTTTATCTGTAAGTCTTTCGGTCACATCGTAAGTGGCATATATGTGAAATAGATACGGTGTCGCTCCAGAGTGATTGAGTTTTTTTACCCTATCTTCGACATCGTTGGAATAACCTATTTTAACATATTCAGGGAATGACGGATTAGTCAAAATATATATTGCACCACATATTTCTTTCATTTATATTTCCTCTTCTTTCATGTGTATTATAACAAAGATCATATGTCTTTGCAATTTTATCTGAGAACAGACGATCAAAAAAAATCTCAGCTCAGTGAGATTTCTGATATTACCAAGTTCGAGATGAGAAATAGATTCCATATCCCGGAATGTTGGCATACTTTGGAAGGCCACTGTCGACCAAGTGGGCTATCCAATTCGAATAGTAGAGATAATCTACTCCATACCAGCCAGTCGCAAGGCTAAAGTGAAGGTGCGCGCCCGTCGTACAACGATCGTATCCGCCCCATTTCGTTGCGGTAGAGGTTCCTCCGACTGTTCCAATGACCGATTGATTTGTGACCAAATCACCGACTTTGACGTTTATGGTGAGCATGTGCATGTAAGTCGAGGTGTAGCGAACTCCGTTTATGTTGTGGTGAATGTAGACCATGTTACCTCCACAATCGCTACGGTTGATGACCATCGATACGCGGCCGGCAGCGGTCGCATAAATTGGAGTTCCTTCTCTGTTTCCGCCTATATCTACTCCGGAATGGAAATCGTATTTGGCTCCTGTGACTGGATGTATTCTGTATCCGAAGTTGCTTGTGCGAACACCGGCTTTCAATGGTCGCAAGAAACCCGTATCGCTTCGCATGGTTACACATGTTTCGAAACGATCATTTTCGCCGCATCCTTGCTTTTTGTAGTAGTCTATCAATTCTTGTACTGCTTTAACTTCTTTGTCGAAGTCTAATGCTTCTTTGACAAAGGTGTTGAGTTGATTGCCAAGGGAACTAAGAGAATTTTCTAATGATGTTATCTGCTTGTCGAGTTCCAACTTACGATTGGCGAGGTCGACTTTCAATTGTTCGTTTTCTTTTATCTTATTTTCGAAACCGGTGACGAGTTCTTTATTGTACGAAGCAATCTTTTCGCTCATACTATAGCGAATTATGAAATCGGATATATCTTTGGCTCCGAACACATATTCGAGGTATGCATTGTCGCCTTTCGATATGGCATTCGAGCGAAGTAATTCTTGTATTTTAGCTTCGGTATCTTCTATTTCTTTATCGAGTTCGGCAATCTGAGCTGTCGCTTCGTCGATTTTCTTGTTGTTATTTTCTATTTCTGTCTGTTTAGTCAAAATATCGTTTTTATTGGTTTGAATTTGGCTTTGAGTCAAACTCTGTTGGTATTGTGCATTATTTCTTTTGGCGATATAACTGTTGAGTTCTGCACGCAATTCAGCGATCGTATTTGCTTTGCTCGCCGCATGAACATCGAACTTTGGAAACAGGCCGATTGTTGCTACAACAATCAAGAGCACTATATTCTTTTTTTTCATCATATTTTCAAATACTTTCTAACGGATTTATAACTTCCGTACATGCCGACTAGGGCACCGATGATGAGAAGGACAAAACTCACTTTGAATACGAAGTTGTAAGGCGAGATGAGTGGCATGATGTCGGTGAACATCACTCCTCCCATTCTATCATACAAGAAGACGTATCCATATATTGTCGCGAGTATCGGGATGATACTTCCTATTACCCCCAAGAAGAAACCTTCGAAGAGAAATGGAAGTTTGATTACAGTGTTCGACGTCCCGACGAGACGCATGATGTCTATTTCGTTTTTGCGGCTGTAGATAGTTATCTTGATGGTATTGCTTATCAGGAAAGCTGTGACGAAGATGAGAGCAAGTACGGCGATGATCGTGACGTTTCTCACGATGCTGAAGACATCGACGAGATTGTCAATTACTCCTTCTCCATAGCGAACGGCATCGACGTGTTCGAGATTTTGTACTGTCTTTGCGGTCTCTTGAATATTTTCTATTTTTTCGACCGTCAAGATGAAACTATCTGGCAGAGGATTGACGTCTTCTCCCCACTTGTCGATGATACTTTCATACGTTTCATTTTCGGCTTTCATCTCGTTTTTGAGTTCTTCTTTACTTTTAAAGACAATATTCGAAATGTTAGGTACTGCTTCCAAATCTTTTCGCAAACTTTCGACATTTTCCGAAGGTGTGTTTTCTTTTGTAAAGACGACAATCGTCAAATCGCTTTCGATGCTTTCGGTGAAGTTGTTGACGTTGGCACTCAGAAGTATCGCAAAAGCGACGATTATCAGTGTTATGATTATACAAGAGATAGAAGCTATACTGAGACTCAAATTACGTATCACGCTTTTGAAGGCACTAGATATACTTCTACCAAAAATTCTAATGGGCTTCATCTACTTTATAACTTCCTTTCTCATAATCTCCGACGAGAACACCGTTTTTGATGACGACGACGCGTTTCTTCATGCGGTTGACGATGTCTTTATCGTGCGTCGCCATGATGATCGTCGTACCCATTTCTTTGTTGATATCTTCGATCACTTTCATTATTTCTTTCGATGTATCGGGGTCCAAGTTTCCAGTAGGTTCATCACAGACGAGAACTTTCGGTTTGTTGACGATGGCACGAGCAATGCACACTCTTTGTTGTTCTCCTCCACTCATCTCGTCAGGAAAGCTTCGAAGTTTTTCTTTGAGACCGACGCGATCGAGAGCTTCGATGACTTTCGGTTTAATTTCCGATTCTTTATAGCCGTAGCTTTCGAGAACGAAGGCAACATTTTCGTAAGCCGTCAATTTGGGTAACAGTTTGTAGTCTTGGAAGACGATACCTATCTTTCTTCGAAGTTTATATACTTTGCTATTTTTCAGTTTGGCGACATTTATTCCACCAACATAGACGTTTCCTTTGGTCGGTTTCTCTTCTCGATAAAGCATCTTTATGAGAGTAGATTTGCCACAAGCAGTATGGCCTATGACAAAAACGAAATCACCTTTTTTAATCTTCAAATCTACGTCTGCAATGGCAGTCACACCATTTTTATATATTTTATAAACGTTTTGTAGTTCTATAAAACTCAATTTACATCACACCTCATATCAAAATTATATCATATTATGTTTGCTGTCTCGATGGCAAATGCTAACATTTACATCAAAAAGGCAGAATTTCTCGTTTGGTTCCTCCGTTCACCTCGTAACAGACATTCGTCATCATGAAAGCCTGTGGATCGAGAGAGAGAATGACACTTTTGAACTTTTCGTACTGGGAGTTGTGAACGACACAGAGAAGCAATTGTCTTTTCTCGTTTTTGTAGCCTCCGTACACCTTCATTTCGGTCGCACCTATTTTAATCTTATTCATCACGAAATCTTCTATTTCATCGTTCTTTTCGGATATGATGAACACCATCTTCGACGTACTTAAGCCGAAGAGAACGGCATCGGTAATTTTGTTCGAAACGTAGATGATGAAAACGGACATCAATACTTCCGGTATAGCAAAGACGAAAGCACTCAATGAAATGATCGAAATGTAGATGATCAAGCTTATTTGAGTTATCGATTTTTTCATCTTAAATGACAAGATTTGCGATAGAAAGTCTGTTCCTCCCGTCGAATATCCTGCTCTATAAATTAAACCATTACAAACTCCATAAATAAGTGAAACGACGATTATCATTAGCATCTTCGATTCAAAAGTGAAATCGATTTGCAAGGCCAGAGGGGCCGTGATGTTCAGCATGGCTATGTAGACTAGACATCCTATCAGTTGATCGATAGTTTTCTTTTTCCCTAAGAAGATGAAGCTCATGATGACCAATATTACATTCGATACGTTTATGAATACTGTCGTACTTATATGAAATACTTCTTCGATCAGGATGGCAAGTCCACTTATACCCCCGACAACGATGTGGTTGGTGACTAAAAACTTATTGTAGATGAATGTCAAAACGAAGGTGCCTATCACGAGTGAAAAAAGTCTCGGTATCACATTCGTCTTGTTTATTCGGTCAAGTATATTTGCCATATCGTTCACCATAGTAATTTTACCTTAAATTGTGTACTTTGTAAATAGTTTAGCTATCTATTGTTCTTTGTCATTTTAAAAAAATCCGATTTGACAACCAGATTTTTAATGGATAATATTATAAATCTTTTGATTTATATCGTGTCTTCGATTGAGTGAAATGGAGAATCCATAGTACCGTGTCCTATCAAGGTATTTGCATATTCAGCAGAGAGATTTATGACCGGAGCTACCGCTCCATCCATAGAACTTAAAGTATAAACTTTATAATACAAAGATCCATCCATATTCATCATAAACATAGTGGCATCTGTTTGAGATGAACTATAATAACAGGGAGATATCGACCACATATAATATTCAGATGATTTATATAGGTAATAATTAATGTTTTGGGTTCTCCATTTTCCTGAGCCGCCAATTACGAGTTCATCTGCTGTGACAAGTCCAACAGGATATGTCAGTTTACCATTCCCTTTTGTTGTATCGTTTGCAGTAAAAGCATCATTTTGATCAGGACATTTTAAGGTTGGAGAATTATTAGAATTCCACACCCCAAATCTTGCAGTAGCCCCATAGGCGGTAAAATGCTTACTGTAACCATATCCAGTATCTTTATTTTCTCCTGTTGCGATCTGCCCTGGTGTGTTTCTGTCATTACAGAATAGGACATCGCTTAAATATTGACTATATTCTTTGTCTTCGATATTTTCTTTATACCAAGTGTCTACCACTTTTTTGATATCTGATGATTCAACATTAGATTGAGCTTCTTCTTTGCTAGTGCTCGGTGTTGTTACACTTGATGTTATATTGGCAGGTCCGAACATCCAGCCTACATATTTATTATCATCAATCAATTTGTTATATGGTTGACCAACTTTTATAAACCTATCATTGCTAGATTCTCCGTTTGCATGAATACTCGTTCCATCATAAATTATTCTCAAGGATCCATCTCCATTTATTCTGATTATTCTCCAATAGAAGCCTGCAAACTTTACATAGTTGTTTGAG
>CAZKKM010000081.1:0-6157 GCA_964553435.1 uncultured Muribaculaceae bacterium
TATCGGACTTTTTTTGCTATTCCAATCCCCTTTCTCTACGAAAGTTCGTCAATTAAGGCTATTTGCCAAAAAAGAACGAGAAATCGTCGATTGAAAAAAAGTTGGCACACATCGATATATTGGCCCCTTCATTTACTTCACATATCACATAAGATAAAATAACTGAAAGATTTAATTGCCAAATGAAGGATGTGAATCATATGAAAAAATTGGATAAACTTTTTAAAAAATCGAGACGATTGAAGATAGATGACAAAAGTAAAATAGTGATCATGAGCGACTGCCATCGTGGTGCAGGAAATAACGACGACAACTTCATCAAAAACCAAAACATATATGATGCAGCCTTGAATCACTATTTCGATCGCGGTTTTACTTATATCGAATTAGGCGACGGCGATGAAATGTGGGAAGTTGCAAATTACGAAGATATAATCGCAGAACACATCGAGACTTTCAAAGAACTCAAGAAATTTCATGACCACGATCGACTGATCATGATGTATGGAAATCACGACATCATCAAAAAGAATCCGGCTATTTTAAAAAAATATTTTTATTATTATGAAGATAAGAAAAACAAAGAGACAAAAGATCTCCTTGCCGATTTGAACGTTTACGAATCTCTCGTTCTCGAACATCCTGCCGGCGATATCTTTTTGCTTCATGGACATCAAGCAGATTTCCTAAATAGCACTCTTTGGCCCGTTGCTCGTTTTCTGGTCCGTCACCTGTGGAGTAATTTGGAACGTCTCGGTATCGCGGATCCGACCAGTGCTGCAAAAAACTATCGTATCAAAAGCAAAGTAGAAAAGAAACTTCAAGAATGGAGCGATGCTAACAATAAGATGCTGATCGCCGGTCACACCCATAGACCTGTTCTTCCCATATCGAATCACGGCTTATACTTCAACGACGGCAGCTGCATTCACCCCAACGGAATTACCTGTATCGAAATCGAAAATGATAAAATATCGTTGGTAAAATGGATTCTCGACGTCAATGCCTCCGAACAAATCGTCGTTCGAAGATTCGTCTTGGAAGGAAATGTTGGCATTCGAGATTATTTTAAAAAGAACTTCCCCGACGAATAGTTTACTGCCGTTTCATCAAATGTGAAATCCGACTAATATATAATGAGGAGGTGAACTATGAAATATGTTATCTTAGCTATCGTTGTCTTAATCGTCATCGCAATCGTCGTATTGTACTTCATCCGCAAAAAACGTGCCATTCGTCTGGTCAAATGTACACCCGATTTAGAAAAGTTGATGTATATCGATGCTGCACTAGAACCTTTCGGATTTGCTTTCGATTTGAACTGCGATATAGTCGTCACCAAAAACGATACTCTTCAAAGAAATCTTGGCTATACTGATTTATACGATTTCCATGCTCCATTTTTTGGCATGGTGATGGATTCTGAACCTTTGTATTTCGACTACGACGGAAAACGATATCGCATAGAACTGTGGAAAGGTCAATATGGAATTACGACAGGTGCCGAAATCGGCATCTACATCCACGACCACAACTGCCTACCTGGATTTTATCGTACAGCCAACGATGATGAACGTCTGAACATGCGCTTTCTTCTTTCTAAAAAATGCGATCTTTTCACCAGATGTGGACGCAGTTGGTGGCTTGCAGGCTTCGATGTCGGAGCATTTTCGAAGCCGAAAAATCTCAAAATGACCGTATGTATCGAACTATCAAACTGCGAAATGTGTCGTGCCTTCGTCTCGGCTCTAATCGAAAAAGGATATTCTTGTTGTCAAATGAATATTTGTGAAAATACCGTCTGTTTCGAATACTGTCGTCCCGGCTATTATAAACCAAACCATCGCCATAGTTTCATCAAATGTCTGGCTCAAATATGCAACTTCATAAACTGCTATATTTACATGCATTTCACCAGATTTTTCGATCGTACACTGGATAAACTGACCTATTTGAGATTCATGGCACCATGCTTGTATCGTCTTATCATTCACCTTAGTATTCCCCGCAAAAGACAAAAAGCAAAAAGACACAAAAACTAGTTTAAACGACCATCCAAAAAGGGATGGTTTTTCATCAACCGAAAAAAGCATTCATCAGAATACTTTTAAGATATTACTCCTGTTTTTTTTCGATGAACAATTTCTTTTCTTTCGGATCTATCATTTTCGTCGTATGGCTCACAACCTCTTGTACGCGACTTGCAAGAATTTCCTCGGCCTCTTCGACATCTTTGTTACCTAAGAGACTTACAACATAATCCTGAGCAGCCACTATTAAAGCGGCAATATAACTATCTCTACGAGGAAAAGATGCTAATTCTATCTTGGTTATGATATCGGCAATACACTTGAGCGAAGAAATTTCCATTATAGCGCTTCTATCGAGTCCGAGCATTTCCAATCTTCCAAAATAAGCTTTCTTCCCGAGCCAAAGTCCAGTCGCATCTTTTCTTTTTGAGGGCTTAGAATACAAATACTTCTCGAACTTTCCCAATTGTTTCAAACTCATGTGCATATAAAACAAAGTGATCGGTTTATTTTCGTTTCTGAATGCGTGCTTGACAAATCTATATCCCAAAAGTGCGAGTTCTTCGACCATCGCTTCGTCACTTTCGTATTCGAAAGTTCCACTCTCGCCCATGTTTTTCGCCCAACACAATTTGCTTTTCAAAAATTGAATATCTCTACTCAGAAAATTCAAAAACATATCGACTTGCTTTATTCCTGTCTTCTCGTAAGCACCATGATCTTCTAACAATATTTTTACTACTTTTGCTCTTTCTTCTACTTTGACATTGCGTTTCATTCTCTTTTTTCCTCTCCATTTCTTTCTATCGAACTTTTGTCATCGATTCTCGTCTTGCTACATGAGAATTTGCAATCGATTGAATGCGTTCTAGCTCCTTATCGAATCTCTTTTCGACTTCGAAAATGTATTCCATTCCTCCGACGAGATCTATATTTTGAAAAACGATAAGAGCATATTCCTGAGAACAATAGATGATATTAGCTATCTGAGATTTGCTCGCCGGATATGCTTCGAAATATATCCTCGAAAGTAATTCGTGAGCCCTCCGTAACGAAGGATTCATCAAAACAGTTCCTTTTTTCATACCGAGTAACTCTAATCTCTTCACAAAATCATCCGGTGTTATCGTCGGTATAAACGAACATTCCATATTCATACGCGAAGATGCACCATAGATTTCTCTTTCCAAAAGAGCGAGTTCCCTCAACTCTACATAACGATAAGTTTTAAACATTCCCTTCGTTTGAGGAATCGTAGATAATACGAATCTGTAAGCTAGCTCAGCCGCATCGTCGACATATCCTTGATGACGAACACCCAAATTTTTTCGTATAAACGAAATGTCCTTTCTCACAAATTCCAAAAAATCATCTACTTCGCTCATCCCAGTCTTGGTAAAAGTGCATCTTTCTATGAGTTGTTTTTTGATTATTTTAGCTATTTCACTATCGACTGGTTGCACTTTAACACCTTCTCTTGGTGTCATATTATAACATAGATTTCCGAAAAGAAAAGCATATTTACAAATTCTAATTCTAAATATTTGTAAACAATTTATCATTACTCGACCTAAAATGAAAATTGACATGTTTTTTGTGTTATAATGTTCACATAGAAAGAAATAAAGCTTATGAAAAATGACAAAGAAAAGAAGAAAAACACACTTGGAACAAATTTAAAAAAGACATGGAAATACGTCAAGGAAGGAAAAAGGTATTTGCTCGCTTATCTCTTTATTAGTGTTCTCGAAGCAGTCATAAGTGCCATTCTGCCTCTTTGCTCGGCTAAGATAATTCTCAATATAACAGACGGCTTGATCGATCAACTTCTCTATACTGCTCTATCTGTTCTCGCTATCGAAGTCCTACTCTATACGACCTGGCTAGCCAAGACCAGTTGTTATCGCAAAATATATCACATAGCTCTCACCAATCTTCAAGTTGCCGTTGCTCGCGAAACACTCAAACTGGAAATAAGTGAAATCGACAAATCATCTTCGGGCGTCTTCATCGACCGTCTCAATAAGGATACTCAAGATATATCCGGCATTTTCATGGACTACACATACTGGCTTTCGAATGTCATTTCCAACATCGGAGTTCTCGTCGCCATATTCGCCCTCAACAAATACTTTTTCGTCTATGCGCTATTCACTTCGACTCTCGTCTTTTTTATCAACAAGAAACGTTTAGCTAAACAATATGATATTCAAAAGAATTTGAAGAAATTACAGGAAAAAAAGACCGGTCTTACGAGCGAACTCGTTCGTGGTATAAGAGATATAAAAGTTTTAAATGCAGCGCACAATATCTTGCATGCGACTGAAGAAAAAATCAGAGAAACCTCCACAGAAGAGATACATATGATTAATATCAGAACAAAATACAACTATTTGGAAAGCAACACGAGAGCATTCACCGACTTTCTTCTTCTAATTTTAGGTTGCTTTCTCTACGAACGATCTCTACTGAGTATTCCGGCATTCGTCGTCATCTACAATTACCAAGGAAAAATTAAAAGCCTTCTTACAGGTCTCGTCTATATTTTAGAATATAACAAAAAATTCTCCGTTTCTTCCGAACGAATCTTCGAAATTATCGACGACGATACTTTCCAAAAGGAACACTTCGGCGACGTCCATGTTCCCAAACTCACAGGAGACATCGAATTCAAAGATGTCGTCTTCTCTTACGATGGTAAACACAAAATACTCGATAAAATGAACTTTCACATTGCGGCGAATCAAAAAGTAGCTTTCGTCGGCAAAAGTGGAGCTGGTAAAACGACCATCTTCAGTCTCATCGCGAAACTATACGAGAAAGACAAAGGAAAAATTCTCTTGGATGGATATGATCTCGAAAAACTAGATGAGTGCTCTCTTCGTGACAATATGTCCATCATCACTCAAAATCCTTACATATTCAATTTCTCTATCAAAGACAATCTACTCATTGCCAAAGCCGATGCTTCCATGAAAGAAATGAGAGAAGCCTGCAAACTGGCCTGTATCGACGACTTTATAATGAAACTTCCACAAAAGTACGACACTCATGTCGGAGAAAATGGAATCATCCTCTCAGGAGGTCAAAAGCAACGTCTCGCCATCGCTCGAGCCCTACTCATGAAAACAGAAATCATCCTCTTCGATGAAGCTACTAGTGCCCTAGATAACGAAACTCAAGACGAAATCCAAAAGGCGATTGCCAATCTTAAGGGAGAATACACCATCCTGGTAGTCGCTCATCGTCTATCGACAGTCATCGATTCCGACAAGATATTCGTCGTCGATGAAGGTAAAATCGTCGCCTCTGGTACTCACAAAGAACTTTTAAAAAAATGCGAAATGTATAGAAACCTCTACGAAAAAGACTTACAAGCATAGAAAAAGAAGAAATCGACGACAGATTTCTTCTTTTTTCATATTCATTTTTGGTATAAATCTTTATAAAGTTAAACTATTATGCCACTTGACTGCCTTTTATAACATAATTGGTAGTCTTAGTCGAGAGCATCTTATCGACTAAACTTGAAGCATCCTCGGTGTAGTTTAATGTGATAGAAGCTGTCGAATAATAAGGAGCATCATAGAACATTCTCGTATATTTGGTACACTTTGTTCCCCTTATTGTCAATGTCGTCGTCAAGTTTCTACAATTGCTGAACATCGATTCCATATCGGTGACATTGGCGGTATCGAAATTGATTAGATTTAGACTCTCTAAAGATTTACATTCGTTAAACATATAACCCATATCAGTTACTTTACTCGTATCGAAATTACTCAAATTTATCGATACTAAACCGATACAACCTGAGAACATTCCTCTCATATTGGTGACGTTACCTGTGTTGAACCAGCTCAAATCTAATGCAGTTAAATTGGTACAACAATCGAACATAGATTGCATGTTGGTGACCTTGTCGGTCTTAAAAGTCTGTGACAAAACTAACTTTGCTAACTTACCTTTCGAACTTAACGATCCGTACATATAAAACATATAACTCATGTTGGTGACATTGCTCGTGTCGAAACTACTCAAATCGAGTTCGGTGAGTTCGCCACAATTCCTGAACATGTTAGACATACCGGTAACATTGCTTGTATTGAACATGCTTACGTCTAATG
>CAZKKM010000082.1:0-6147 GCA_964553435.1 uncultured Muribaculaceae bacterium
ACCTTTCTTTTGCAATATCGAACAAAAAAAGAACATCTCACTTGTAAATGAAATGCCTATTTGTTCGTGTAGTATGCTCTTATTTTCGCCGGCATCTCCTCATCGAAAGTCCTGTTCTTGAGCATCTCTATTTCGAATTTATACGGCGGATAATCTCTTTCTTTCGCATCACTCGTCTTACCTATATAAGGAGTCTCCAATATTTTGGGGATACCTTCCAAACGAGGACAATAAACTACATTCAAAATATTCTGCCATCCGATTGTACCGAACCCTAATATTTCATGTCGATCCTTGTGAGACCCTCTAGGATTCTTAGAATCGTTCACATGAACGACTTTTATCTTATCGATACCTATTTTGCTGTCGAACTCATCCAAATATTCGTCGAATTTGGCAATATCGACTCCACTGTCGTTCAAATGACACGTATCCAAACATACACCAATCTGTTCCTTCTTACTGATGCCCTTTATGATCGTTTCGAGCTCATCCATGTTCACTCCGAGCTCCGTACCCTTGCCAGCCATCGTCTCCAAACAAATCGTGACCGTATCGCATGTATCGAGTACGATATTCAAAGCATATATTATGTTTTTGAGTGCATCGTCGCGATCTAAACCTACGGCACTTCCGGGATGCAAAACGAGATTCTTGATGCCCAGAAGAGCACACCTATCCAGCTCTTTGATCAAAAAATCGATACTGAAACGATATTTATCTAAATCCTTATTATTTGCCAAATTGACTATGTATGGTGCATGACATACGACGTGTTCGAGTCCTATACCATTTTCTTTCATGAGATTGTATGCCTCTATCGTCTTGAAATCGTCTATCTCCGAGCGCACCGTGTTTTGAGGTGCACCTGTATAGAACATGAATGTATTTGCCCCATACGACAAAGCCTCTTTGACACTACCTGCAAGTTGATCTTTATTGAAACTGACATGTGAGCCTATTATTAACATATTCTTAACACCTTCTCATATAAAGATTATACTCGACACCAAAAAAAAAGTAAAGATTTTACTCTTTACAAATCATGAACATTGATTGATTGCCGCTAGAACTTCGTCTATTGCTTTCTGTTCACCGGAGATAACAGCAGGCTTATTTGCCACATCACCGGATTCCGTTCCATTATAAGCGAATGTCTTGTCGGTCAAATAAAGTGTATATGACGTTGCGCCCAATAAATCCGATGCATGAACGACGACCATTCCTTTGTTGTTTCCTTGACTCTTGAAGCCCAAGTCTTCGATGAGATAGCAAGGTTCACTGTTATATCTCTTTGTCGTAATCGTATTCAACATCTTTTGCGATTCATACTCGCTCAAAGCAGAGTCCAACAATCTCTGACCGTACATTTGGAACGTCTTCTTCTTCGCATTGTTCATAGAAGTCAAAATAGACGGTACAGCCAAAATCATAATCAAAGCCAAAACGACGATGACGGCCAGCAATTCTATCAATGTAAAACCCTTTTTATTTGTTTTTTTCATTCGTACTCTCCTCTACTCTCTATCAAAAATTATAAACCACCGAAATACAAATGTCAATATACGATTTGAGCATTTGAAATTATTTTTTCTGTGCATCTACAATTTCTTTATAATAAGCATACCTCTTTTTAGCTTGTTGTCGATTCTGTTCCATGAGTTTCATCGCATACTCAGGATTCTTGATTTTTAAAGCATTGTAACGAACTTCTCCATTCAAGAATTCCCCGTATTTATCGAAGTTCGGCTCTTTGGAATCGATCGTCAAAGTACCATCTATATATCGCATGAGCATCGTATAACCGCACTCGACAGCAAGGCGAGCTTCTTCGACACTACAACCCATGCCTTTCTTTATGCCATGTTCGACACATGTCGAATAAGCGATGATTATAGATGGTCCTTTGTGATTTTCTGCTTCTTTGAAGGCTTTTATCGTTTGAAACATGTTTGCACCCAAAGCAACCTGCGCGACATAGACGTTCGGATAAGACATCGCTATGCGAAACAAATCTTTCTTGGCTGTCTTCTTGCCAGCATTGGCAAACTCTGCGACTTGTGCGATGTGACTCGACTTCGAAGCTTGACCGCCTGTATTCGAATAAACTTCTGTATCCAAGACGAGTATGTTGACATCTTCTCCGGACGATAAAACATGATCTATACCTCCAAAACCGATGTCGTAAGCCCAACCGTCTCCTCCGACTGTCCACACACTTGGTGCCTCCAAATAATCTGCCAAGTCGGTTATTTCTTTCGGCAATTTTTCTCCCGAAAGTTCTTTTTTTACTTTGTGAGTTATCTCATAGTCGTCCATATTTTCTAACCACATAGAGAAAAGTTCCTTCACCGGCTCATCGACAGACTCCATACTTTCGTTCATCACTTCGGCTATCCTTTTTCTTATTGCAATATGACCTTTTTTAATGCCATATCCGAATTCGGCATTATCTTCGAAGAGACTATTGGCCCACGGCACACTGTAAGGTGTACTTGGCACCGATCCTCCATAAATCGAAGAACAACCTGTCGCATTAGCTATGATTAACCTATCGCCGAACAATTGGGTCAATAATTTTAAATACGGTGTTTCTCCACATCCTGCACAAGCTCCACTGAATTCGAATTTTGGTTTTTCTAATTGGGATCCCTTTATCGAAAATTTATCGTATAATTGGGGATTTTTATAAAAATTGAACAATGTGTTTGCCAATCTCTGCCTCTTGGCATCGGGACTGCCGAGTGTAAGAGCCTTTTTCCCATTTTTACCTGGACAAACCTGAACGCAAGCTCCACATCCTGTACAATCGGCTTCGCTGACACTTATCAAAAACTTGTACTTCTCATCCCCGCCTATGAGTGCTATGCCATCTTGTGCGAACTTTTCGTCTTTATCGACGATGAAAGGTCTGATGACAGCATGAGGACAAACTGTCGAACACATTCCACATTCTATACAATTGCTACTATCCCAAACGGCAACTGAATTGGATATACCTCTTTTTTCCAATCTCGAAAGTCCTCCTTGAAAAGAGCCATTCTTGAATTCTAAAAGCTCACTTACCTTGAGTGAATCTCCTTCCCGATGATTTATCATATCGATGACATCCATCGATTTTTCGATTCTTTCTTTTCCTCCGAGTTCTCCTTTGTATGCTTTCAATCCGGCTATTGCTTCCTTGACACAATGAACATTAGCATCTATGACATTCTGTCCTTTCGTCGCAAAACGCACAGCCAATCGTTCGCTCAATATCTTCAAATAATCTTCGACACCTAACAGTTTTAGAAGAATAGTTTCGAAAATGAGACTGATTTTCCCACCCAAATCGTGACGACGAGAAATCTCTTCGGCATCGATCGTGAAGACACTTATGTTCTTCCTCTCGATATCGTCGACGATTTCTGGCAAAATTTCCATTTCATCGAATGCTTTTTGCGTATTTATTATGATTACTCCGTTTTGTGCCAACTTCTTAGTTACATGGAATTTCTCTAAATATACATCTTTTGTTACTACCAAGATATTAGGCTGTTCTGGATAATAAGGTGCATCTATCGGTTCACTCGCATAACGCATATGTGAAACTGTGACTCCACCGCTCTTTTTCGAATCGTATTCGAAATATCCTTGTACATACTCGTCTTTTAAATCTCCCATGATCTTGAGTAAATCTTTGCAGGCACTCACCATGCCGTCGGATCCGTAACCATAGACGACGATTTCTTTCATCTTTTTAGATAGTTTAAAATCTGTCTTTGGCAAGCTCAAATTGGTGACATCGTCTTCTATACCTATCGTGAAATTGTTTCGTGGTGCCTCCATGAGCATATTGTAAATCGACATGATCTCGGCTGGAGTCGTATTTTTACTGGAAATGCCATATCGGCCCCCATATATATCGATGTTCGTATCTTTCAATGCAGATAACACATCCAAATAGAGTGGTTCGCCGACACTGCCATGTTCTTTTGCTCTATCGAGTACGGCCAATCGTTTTACCGATTTCGGCAAAACCGCATTCAAATATTCGATGCTGAAAGGTCTATAAAGATGAACGACGACGAGACCTACTGCCTCGCCCTTTTTGACGAGTTCACTTACGACCGCCTTTATCGTCGAAGTGACACTACCCATGGCGACGATTACGTACTTTGCTGCTTCATGTCCATAGTAATTGAAAGGTGCATAATCCGTACCTTGTAGTTCGTTTATTTTTTTCATGTATTCGTCTACGATGTCTGGTACTCTTTCATAATCTTTGTTGCGGGCTTCCAGCGACTGAAAGTAAATATCTTCGTTTTCTGCCATACCACAACTCTTAGGTCGATTGACATTCAAAGACCTCTTTCTGAACTCTTTGATTGCCTCCATATCGAGCAACTTTATGAGATCTTCATCCTTTAATAGTTCGATGCGATTGAGTTCGTGACTTGTCCTAAATCCGTCCATGAAATGTAAAAAAGGTAAACTCGCTTTTATGGCAGCCAGATGTGCGACCGCTGCCAAGTTGTGTGCATCCTGAACACTGGCCGAAGAGAGCATACAAAATCCAGTCTCGCGTGCAGCATATACATCGCTGTGATCTCCAAAAATGGAAAGTGCATGTGTGGCAATCGTTCGAGATGCCACATGGATGACACCCGGCAATCCTTCTCCAGCCATTTTGTACATATTCGGTATCATGAGAAGAAGACCTTGACTTGCCGTAAAAGAACTGGCAAGTGTTCCTGCCAAAAGCGCTCCGTGCATCGTTCCGGCCGCGCCTGCTTCCGATTGCATTTCGATGACATCGACACTCGAACCAAATAGATTTTTTTCTCCATTCGTACGATACTCATCCATTCCCGAAGCCATCGGACTAGCCGGTGTTATCGGATAAATGCTCGCCACTTCGCTAAATTTGTAGGCGACATTGGCAACCGCTGCACAACCATCCATCACTTTTTTCATATCATCACATCCTATTGTCTTAAATTATATAATTTTGCCAAAATAATTTCAATAAGGAAGATGATTTTTTTCGTTTATTACAAAAGTTTACAAATCACAATAAATAATTATTTTAAACCAAAAGAAACAAAGAATTCCTCTTTGTACTTATTATTCTATCTTCCGAAATTTTTACCTATTCGACACGATATTCGTTTCCTATAGTACCGTCTCCGATCATTTTATTTGCGTATTCGGCAGAGAGGTTTATTACAGGTGCCACTGCACCCGCGTCGTTCACATAGCCGCTGCTCAAGGTACCATTAGTATAGACAATGAACACATAAGCATAACCGTTTGTATAAATATAGTAAGGCGAGAGGGACCAGTACCAATAACTACTACCTCGATATAAATAATAACCTCGGTTTGTCGCATTGTATGTATTATACTTTCCTGACCCTGCGGCCACTATCTCATCTGCGGTGATCAATCCCACTGGATATGTGAGTGCTCCGTTTCCTTTTTCTTTATCTCTCACTGTAAATGCGTCATCTTTCTCATGGCATTTAAATATCGGGGTCACATTTGTATAATTTATAGATTGTACTCCTGACCTCGCATATGCTCCATAGGCTGTCGCATTTTTTCCAAAGCCTCTTCCTGTGTCATCGCTCCATTCCGTCACATCTTTTCCTGGTGTACTTCTATCATTACAGAATAGCACATCTGCGACTGCACTTCCGTAGCCTGCATCTTCGATGTTCGTCTTGTACCATTCGTCTACTACTTTTTTGATATCCGAACTCTCTGTATTTTTTTGAGCTTCTTCTTTGCTTGTACTTGCCGTTGTTCCTGCTGATCCAAACATATACCCTACGTATTTGGCATCTTTAGAATTTGCATTGTATGCTTGATTGGTATGCGTGAATCTATCAGAATCGTCTGCTTCATTTGCGTGTGCCTTCGTTCCATCATACATTATTCTCAAACTTCCGTCTCCGTTTATTCTGATTATTCTCCAATAGAATCCTGCAAATTTGACGTAGTTGTTTGTGACCGCACCTCTATAGTAATAGCTCGTTCCATAGTCGTCTTCCATCTCAAAGATTCCTTCATCTGTCGTCGCTGGATCGGCGAATCCAGTCTTTACACCTTTCGATGTTTGAGCTAGTTTCTCTATTGGACTTTTCTCATTTCTATCTACCAAAT
>CAZKKM010000083.1:0-6019 GCA_964553435.1 uncultured Muribaculaceae bacterium
TACGTTCCAAGTATCAGGTTTTATATTATATAAAATTAAACCATCTTTTGTATTGGTATAAAGATCTGTTGCACTATCTAACCTTGATGGCATTATTTCTTTTGGGACTTTTTGATTTAGCATATCTTTCGTAATTATCATTTTTTCAACTTCCTTTATGCTCTATTGCTCTTCATTCGAGTCTATTATATCATTTCTAAATAGAAAAGTCTCGAAAAATTATTCGAGACTAATCAAAATGAAGTAAAAGTACCCTACCTCATTGTATTGAAGTAGGGTACCTTTGAACCAAAACCTTAAAAAGGTTCGGATGATATACTCATGGTGCCCCCGGCCGGACTTGAACCGGCACGATATCGCTATCATTGGCTTCTGAGACCAACGCGTCTACCAATTCCGCCACGAGGACGAGCACAAAAAGATTATAGCACATTTCGAGTTTTTTTACAGTAAAATTTTAATTTTTTATAGAACGAGCATGGGCCATGATCTCTTTTCTCAACATACAAGGGGTAAGGACGATGAATTTATCGATCTTTTCAGATGTCGGAAAAAGTTCGGAAAGTTTTTTTGATATTTCTTTCTTTCCGGAAAGAATATAACTTTTACCATCATTCAAAGAAAGAACATTTATTATCCATTCGTCATATACACAAAAGGTTTCTTCAACTTCGTCAAGATAATTTAGGAAGTAATCGATGCCGGGAACGATTATTTGAGCAAATACATCTGGCAGGAATTCACAAATATGTTCGATTTTTATGCTTTCTTTTAAACTGGAGACGATGTCCATTTGGTCATAGCATGATGAAAAATAGATGTCACTCCAGTCGATGGGAAGGTGCCCTATTTCTAGCAAACTCGAGTATGCTTTGCGGTCGCGGTCGCTTGTTATGGTACTTGCGAAATTCAGTGTGTTGTCTAAAATTCCGGCGGTCAAAAGTTTACATAGAGCCGGAGTTAGAATATCTTTTTTACCATGAGCGATTATGCGCTCATAGACTATCGTGCAGACAGAACCTATGAATTCGATATAATGAGGGACTTTTTTATCGGTCCAGTATTTTTCATAACCTTCATGATGGTCTATTATTTCCGCTATTTTATCTACTTCGACGAATTCTTCGAAAAAATCAGGATTAGAGACATCGAGAACGATATATTCTAATTGGGAATCATTGGGAAATGAATCGAAAGTGAAACCCAAATCCAAAATCAAGGGAGATATGCTTTCGTTTACCTTTGCACTCGAGAAAGCATATGCGTCGAATCCGCAAGCACGCAAGAGTTCGCGATAAGCAAATATCGAAGCATAGGCATCGATGTCCAAATATTTTTTTCCGGAAGTTACAATTGTCGACTTTTTCATAAAAGAAGCCTCCTGTCATAAGAAAAAGTTAGCCGATAGCCAACTAAAGTTCTTTATTTTTTTTATGTTTGAGAATGTTCTTTTTGACAGCTGTAATGCCGACAACTAGTCCTCCTATAATTCCAAATCCTAAAGCTGCTTGTTGGCCTACATTTACACTTTCAACTGGAGCCGGAGTTTCTGTCGGCACAGCAGTTTCCTCTACTTGGGTCGGTTCATCTGTTGCGGCCACTTTTCCGTTTTCGTTAAAGATGATTTCGTTTACTCTTTCTTCTTGTCTTTCCATCACTTCCATAAATTGGGAAATAAATTCTTCACCATATCCGTTTTCTCTAAGATAATTTGGGAATTCTGCTTTCAATTGTTCGACTTCTTCTTCGCTTTGAGCATTCTCGATTGCTGTACAATAATTCAACACTATCTCTTGTAATTCCAATAAAGCTCCTGATGCCTCTTTCATTTTAATTATTCCTTTCTCATAGTTTAATTATATTCGATGAGGAAATTTTAAGCAAGATATTTTCATTACCGTTTACGATCAAAGATGAATATATCAAACGAATTGGCCTTTGTATTTATAACTTAAAAAAAAATCAATCATAATCAGATTGACTTATTTAACATCGCTCGGGGCGACGATTTTATCTAATGGTGCCTCTGGCCGGACTCGGACCGGCACGGTATCGCTACCACTGGATTTTGAGTCCAGCGCGTCTACCAATTCCGCCACAGAGGCAGGCACAAGAAGATTATATCACACTTTCATATGTATGTGCCACTAAAAATTGAATTTTTTTAAAAATTTTTTTCTGGGGTCGTGATAAAACGACAGATCAATATCAAAAAGGCTCATCGATTCGATACCGTATTTTGCGGTAGAAAACTACGGACGATGGCAAATTATATTATATTTATGACGGTGAATTGTAAATGAACAGATTAAAGGAACTGAGAGAGGATAAAGATTTGTATCAAAGAGATGTTGCAAAAATTTTAAATATGTCCCAAACTGGATATAGTCAATATGAAACCGAGACTACCGATATACCGACAGCTGTATTGAAAAAGTTGGCCGACTATTACGGAGTTAGTATCGATTACCTCTTATATAGGACAGACGAACGAAAGGTATATCCCAAGAGCATAGTAATCGAGTCCGACAAAAAAATATACGAAAAAGTTTAGTGACATAATAAAAGACTTCTACGATTAAAAGTCTTTTTTAGTTTTGAACAGAAACCTCTTCATCTTCTTTGTAAATCGAAGTGAAAAGCTCAGTTTCATCTTCCTTGTTGGGCTCGTCAATTTCCATCTTTGGAAGATCGTCTATCGAAGAGAGTCCAAAGTAATCGAGGAATTCTCTCGTAGTGCCGTAAAGATTCGGTTTACCCGCCATTTCCGATTTTCCGACGGTTTTGACGAGTCCGCGAGCCATGAGCTTGCGCACTATGTGACCACAAGCTACTCCGCGCATATCGTCGATCATAACTCTCGTAATCGGTTGATTGTAGGCTATGATGGCCAAAACTTCGAGTGATGATTCGGAGAGTGTTTGAGTTTCGGGGTTACCCAAAAGTTTGTGATAGTAATCCTTATGTTCCTTTTTGGTAGTCAGTTTGAAAGCATCTCCAAGATAACTCACGCGTATACCGTATTCATCAGCTTCGTAGCGCTTTTGTAGTTGTCTCAGTAGATCTTTGGCTCCTTCGAGGTCGATCTCCAAGATTTCACATAAATTCTTCAAGGTGATACCTTCGTCACCGACGGCAAAGAGTATACCTTCTAATACTCCTAATAAATTCATAATATCATCTCGCTTCTATATAGATGTTCGAAAAGTTTTCCTCTTGGCAAATGTTTATTTCGTCATTTTTAGTCATCTCCAAAACCGAGAGAAATGTGACGACGATGTATTCGCGAGAAGGTTCATCGAAGAGTTCGAAGAACTCCACTTTCTTATGTTTAGAGAGAATATCTCTTATTTCTTTGGTACGATGCTCGATGCTCATCTCACGTTTTGTTATCTTTGTAGAAAGAGGTTTGATGTATTTTTGCCTTTCCAAAAATTGAGAGAATGCAGATAGTAGATCATCTAATGTAATGTCCGAGTTCAACTTGATGTCTTCTTTATATTCCTGTAAAGATTCGGGTATTTTGGTGAGAACTTCGCTACGGCGGGATTCCAATATTTTGAAATCTTCACAAAGTTCCTTGTATTTTTGGTATTCCAATAGACGATGACGTAGTTCTTCTTCGGTACCTATCTTGAATTCCAACTGTTCGCTTTCTTCTTCAGAATCTTTTATATTCAAGAGCATCTTACTTTTCAAGTGAACAAGTTCGCTAGCTAAAACCAAGTATTCGCTTGCGATATCGATGTTCATCTCCTCCATTTGATCGATGAAAGCCATATATTCTTGAGTAATGTGTTCGATTGGAACTTCGTAGATGTCCATCTTCGATTCTTTTACGAGGTGTAAAAGAAGATCAAGGGGACCACTGAAATCGGCAATCGTGAATTCGAATTTGTTCGTCACTCGCAATCATATCCTTCCGCGTCCATCTTGAATTTGACGACACTGTTCAAAGTGTTTTTGTCAAATATACGGGGGTCCCCCACTCTTTCGAAGGAAACGACGTTTTCGTAATCGAATTCGCTTAGGAAAATGTAAGATGTCGAGTTTTCTGTGATGCGAGCATTGACACCTGTAAATTCGTTGTAGGCCTTTTCTTTCTTCTGCATTTCGAGAAGTGAGGCGGCCAATTCATCGAGGTTTTCATTTTCGTACGTATATTTAAAAGTCGTCTTAGCCAATTTTTTTTGATAAAATTGATACTCGTAAGATGTGTTTTCTTTTTTACATTTGATAGATGACAAGCCAGATTCGTCACCTTGCGTTTCGAGTGGTTGAATGCCACTTTGAGGAATGTGTGAGACAGTCATGAAAGTCGTCGTTTCGACAGGTAGATTGGATAGATCGATAGTGAACTTTTTTTCTTTAGTCACTTTTCCGTGAAGAACCCTGCGGCCGAGAAAAGTTTTGCGTTCACGATAAAATTCTACATAGTATTCGAGTTCATCGAGGTCGATGTCGGTATCGGTCGTCATGGTAAACGAAAGAGTCTTATTCGGTGAAAGGGAGATGTCTTCGAGTTTCAATTCGTTGAAAGTGAGTGTACTCTTACTTCCCAATTGGTAGTAAGCACTTATCGGAGATTTTTCGTTTTTCTTCGCATCTTCTTCTTTCTCATCCTCTTTGTCACCACTGAAAAACTTGTAGATTTCGGAATTATATTTTTTATAAATTTCTGGTATGTAAAACAAAAATCCGATGAGAGCTGCAAATATTACAAGAATAAAAATCGGATTGCCCGCCTTCTGTTGTTTTAAGTTCTCGTTTCCGTCGTTCATGAATTTCACCTAACCTATTCTTTTACCATTTTACCACGATTCGAGCGAATTAAAAAGACCAAATTTGTTCTTTGGCCTTTTTATTTGTATTCTACTAGTTAACTGAATCTTTTAATTTGCTTCCAGCTTTGAATGATACAACAGTCTTAGCAGGAATGTCGATGGTCTCTTTAGTAGCAGGGTTGATACCTTTTCTTGCAGCACGTGTCTTAGCAGCAAATGTTCCGAATCCAACCAAAGTGACCTTTCCGTCTTTTTTGAGACCTTCTGCGATACCGTCTAAGACTGCATCGAGAGCACGTCCAGCATCAGCTTTAGTGAGGCCACTAGTTGCTGCTACCTTTTCCATTAAATCAGTTTTGTTCATTGTAAAATACCTCCTATTTCTATTATAAGGAAATCTGAACTACTTTATCTTCCTTACATTCAATAAATTATCATATTTCAAAGGTAAAAATCAAGTAAAATGAGCGATTTATTGAAAAATTTTACTAATTTAGACAAGATGAACGATTTTAAAGGATATTTTTGAGATTTGCAATGTTTTCGTTTATGGCCGAAATCAAGCGACCGAGGTGTTGTCCATCGGCAAAACCGTGGTGAAAGAAGATGAGCAAATCGACATAATAAAGTTCACCCACTTTTTCATATTTATCCCAAATCATTTGGGGAATACGAGTGTTTTTGTCGAAAGGTGGATCGATGGCAGATGCTTTGAACCACGGCTCACATGAAAGCCAAACGACAGCATTGGCACTGTAAGTCAATGTTTCACCATTCAAGAGAGAGATTCTCGTCTCATCATATGAGGCGAGGTATTCTTCCAAGGTGTCTTTCAATGGTACATCGAAAAAACCGATTGTGCCGTCATTTAGAACTTCTGTATAGCTCGGTACGATAGTGTCGTGTAGATAGAATTCCCCTGCTTCGTAAGTGACACGAAATTCCTCTATTTCGCACATGGCTTTCGTCAGACAATAACCAAATATGGCATAAAAATGACCTTTTTGACGAGATAATTCGTAGACGGCGGTCACATCTATTTTCGTCGTGACTGAGGCGAATGGCTTAGTGAAGTTGTCGTAATGTTCGAAAAGTTCTCTTCTCTTGTAATTTTCTATTTTTTTCTTCATCTTAATATTTCCTCTCATATCCTATTTTATCAAAAAAGAAAAAGAAAAGCCACCTTTACAAGTGACTCATCGTCAATAATTGGGAGTAATCGTAGCTTTGAAACC
>CAZKKM010000084.1:0-5577 GCA_964553435.1 uncultured Muribaculaceae bacterium
TACTTTCCTCATCTACCATATTATAGTTTAGATTATTTTTGAATAATTCTGCGGCATTTTTATAGTAAAATTCAGAGTATCTCATGCAAGAAAAGTAACAAGAATCTATGTATTCGTTATAATCGGTATAGCCATTGATTAATACATCTTCATCATAGAATAATTTTGGTGGTTGGTTAGTAATGTTAAAAATTATTCCAAATAATATAATTATGAGTAGTGCAAGACTTCCTAAAAGTGTATATGTATGACTTTTTTTCATTTTCTCCTCCATGTGTATTTAGTGTCAAGCGCATTTCGCCAATCTTCAGAATAATAGTATGAATATGTTATTGCCCACCGATATTCTTCTAAATAACCTTTTTCTTGAAGTTCATATGCGGCATTATTTATTGTTCTAATTACAAAATTTCTGTCTGCGCCTAACATATGAAAATCGTATTCATCTGAAATATGAACGCTAATTAACCAGTCATTTCCTTCTTTGGTTCCATTTATTTCATAGTCAAAGGTTCCCAAACTTAATCCGATATCGCTAAATCCGTTTGCATTTATTGAGTTATTTATTACAAAGCTTGATCCACTACAGTTTTCAACACTGTTTTTAATTGTTTCGCGAATAGGCTTGTAGTTTTTAACTGTTCTTATTATATTTGTTCGTGTTGAGTTTGAAAGTGTTTTTTTGGACATTGCTGACTGCGCAAGCATTTTTCCTGCTGCTGGAAATATTATTGATGCGCTGTATGCTAAAATTGTTATTGCTGTTTTGATTACGACTTTTTTTACAAATTCTTTAATTGCTGAGAAAAAAGATTGACCGTTGTCTGTTTTAACTATAGGATTATTTGATACATAAATATATAAATTCATACTCAAAACGTCTTTATTGCCTGCGATAAGTCCGTCTGCATTCAAGAATCTTCCCCATTCAGGATTATAATATCTGCTGTTGAGGTAATATAGGCCTGTCTCTTTGTCGTAGTAATAGCTTCTGTAACGGAATGGGTTGATGTGTGCTATGTGAGTTTGGTCTGTGATTTCTGTGCCTGTTTGGTCTTTGATGCTTAAGAGTTTGCCCCAAGCATCGTACGTGTATTTTGCAATCGTGGTGAAGTTTTCATCTTTGAGACCGATAATATCTTCTTGCAGGTTTTTGATGTAATAATAAGGTGTGTTGTCGTATTTGAATCCTATTAATGCACCTGTGTTATCACGTATATAGTATAGCATATGGTTGGCATTTCGTTCAAGTACAATGTCGCTTCCTTCTAAGTAATATAAAATGCTAGTTGAATTGACGGCTTTGGTAGTTCTTATTCCGTTTTCATCATATTCATAAGCAACGTTTAAGTTTTTTGATGAATCCTTATATGATTCTAATTGACGGCCATTTTTCCATGTTAAGTTTTTAGTACCGATCGTCAATGGATTTCCGATAGCATCGTAAGTGATTTCTTCATTGTTAAATTTTGTTAGTTGATCTTCCCACGTTGGATTACCGTATTCGAATGAGTAGGTTTTTATCAATGCTCCGTCTTCTGTTGAACGTTCTTCTTTCTTGAGGATATTTCCTTCCTGATCATAAAAATATTTATAAGATGTGTTCGTCGTGAGGTTGTAATCGGAAATCAATTCATTTTGAGAGTCATATGTGTAGTGATTAATCTTATTTCCGTTTAAGAAGATGTCTGTAATGTTGTAATTGTTGTCGTACTTGTACTCGTATATATCGTTTTCGATTTTTAATGATTTAACAAGGAGTGATGTTCTCTCACCTTGACTGTAGTATGTATAATTATAGTTGAGATTATTGGATATATTTTTATCAATCAATCTTCCCAAGTAATCGTATGTGAAGTTTAAGTCTTGGTTATCGAATGATACTTTAGTAAGAATATCGTTTTTATCATATTCATAGTTTATAGTATGGTCTTTACAATCTAAATCGTATGCTTCGAAGTAGCTATATGGTACATCATAATACCTATATAGTTTTGTCGTAGTGTTGTTGCTTTTATCATAATTATAATGTGTCTCAAAAGAACATGCGGCATTTCTTTTTACACTTTTTTTGAGTCGCTGGGCGGCATCGTATTCAAAGGTGTGTTCATCATATCCATTATCAACTTTGCATAATTGGTTTAGATTGTTATAATAATAAGAATATAGACGGTATTTAGTATTTAAAGTTTTGAGTCTGTCAAATTCGTCATAAGTATATAAAATTTTATTTGAGTTACCGTATGTTTGAGAAAGAAGGTTGCCGTTGTTTGTTTCATACTCGTTCGTAATGAGTGTGTTATCGTTAATCTTTACTTTAGTTGTTTTACCGAATGAATCATATTCGAATTTATAATCTTTATTACCAGTCGAAATTTTAGATAAGGCATCTTGCTGGTTGTATTCATAATAAACACTTTTTTCTTGATTTACTTCAGGTATATCGACAGAAAGTGAGATAGTTAATAAATGATTAGAGTCATATGTTTCTATTCCATTATTATTGGAGTAGCCGGCATTATCTATTATTTGATAAGTGTAGTTTCCTTTAGTTAAGTAGTCTGTTGTATAAGTAAATGTGTTGTTTGAGAAATCTACTATTTTGTTTTGATTGGAATCTAGGATTCGGATGTATGAGAATTCATCAGTAAAGGTGAGACTTACAGGATTTTTAAAAGTAATCGTTTGGGTAGTTTCATCTATAAGCAAATCTTCAGGAAGAACAATTTTTTCTTCTCCAGAATCTTCGAGTATTTTAAACTGTACTGTCGGTTTACTTTTATCGATTGAGAAGTTTATTATATTATGATTATCGGCTGCGTCTGAAACAATTAGAGTGTAATTCCCTTCATCAGATATTTCTGTTTCTGAAGTGTAAGGATTACCATTTAGTGTTGCGGTTACACCTTCTCCTTTGAATTTAGGAGTTACAGAAGAGCTATAGAATTTACCAGATGAAACACCAGTCACGAGAGGTGCTTGGCGATCTATCGTAAATGTGAAAATTGTCATATGGTTACCACCATCTTTTGCTTCAACTGTGTATGTACCTTCTGCGATGAATCTTTCTCCTGAAGCTATTCTACTTCCTTCGACGTGTGCTGAAACATCGGAATAAGCATCGCTGAAATAGAATACTACATTCTTATTGGTTGAAAGACCACTTTCGTTCAATCTACCCAATATGATAGGTGTTCCACTTTCATCCAACTCATCGTAGATGTAAGCCTCCACTTCCGGCGCACTTCTGTCGACAGAGAAATATCTTACCGTCGTACCGTTTTCATCGGAAACGACCATCTCGTATTTGCCCTCTTCGGCATTTCTCATAATACCGATACCCTCTATCGTCTTTTTGAGAGTCTTCGTTCCATCGTCGTTGAGTTTATACACTGAACCAGCAGCAGATGCGACGAGTTCTACATCTGATTCGGTTATGACTTCGTTTTCACTAGGTGAACTGATCGTAGGAGCTTTCGCTCTTCCAACTGAGAATGAAGCGACTGTTTTATTTTTGGTCAACTTTGTCTCAATAATTATATCATCATCTTGAACTAAAGGAGATTCTGGGTCATTTGTGGTTGTCACCGAAATGAGTTGATTTTTTTCATTGTAAGTGTATTTTGTAATTTCACCATTTGCGTTAGTTATAGACTTTACCAGTCCATTGATAGGGTTGATGTCGTAAGTAGTTACCTTCCCAAGTGCATCTGTTGTCGAAGTTATAAATCTACCATCTTGTGAATAAGTAGCTTTTGTCTCGATGAAAGAGTTTGTAAAGATATCTTCAAAATAGAATTGTTGGTTATAATCATTTTTGTTCGATGGAACAAATTTCAGTTCATCATTTTCTACTGATAAACTCATCGTCGTGTTATTGGTATTTAATTTCGATGTTATCGCATAACTTGCATTGTCGTTTTTAGCTATAGCAAATAATGAGTTTTCGTCTTCTATTCCAGTTAAATTAATTTGAGCATCTTTATGTGTAAGATATTTATTTGTAAATAAGATGCGGTAATATGTATTATCGTCAAATTCGACTTTTTTGAGAGAAAAAGTCTTATGATTACAATTACATTCTTTAGCAATAAATTTTAAAGTGGAATAATTATAATCTACATATTTCTTAGTTCCTTTGAGACGAATATAATATGGACAATTTTCTTCAATGTTTCCGTTCGGGTTTGTATTAGTTATTCGTGTTTTAATTGGGTTTACATTTTCATCGTAATCAATCTCATTCGAGATGCCAGTTGGACTTATTCCTTTTAAAATTTTACTTGAATTATCATTGGCATATTCATAACTATAATGATTGCCTTTTGGAGTGAAAGAAGCAATTAATTTGTTGTTCGAGTCATATTTTAAAGTGCTAGTATCATTTTTTATATTGTTTGCCAAGATGAGGTTTCCTTCATTATCGTAATCGTACGATTCTTCTCCGACATCTGCAATGAGCATTACATTTGTGATGAATAAATCATTTACTTGGAATGGCAATTCAAAATCAATTTGTACGGTTTCGCTATCGTGTGATATAGTAAAAGATTTTGAAAAGTATAGCCATTCATCTGGATTATATTCTAAATCGATAGGAATACTGTGTTTGTCTTCTTCAGTGTTATAATACGAAATAATTACTTTTGTATTCATTAGCGATTCGGCAAATATGCTGGATTTTAAGCTTTTGTTTTTATACCAAAATGATAAATTATAAATATCGTTTTTTTTGCCTGATACGACTATTTTTTTAGAAGCATTTTTTGTTCCCCAGAGTGATCCTTCAATTTTGAGAGCTTTTTCTTTTTCATTTATTTGAACTACACTTTTTATTGCTGTTCCTGTCCAGTTTGTCGGATCTATATTTTGATAATCACAATTATCAAATAAGTTATAACTATTGAGAACATTTCCGTATTCCAACTGGATATCGTCTATATAGAAATTGGCTGGAGATTTCACTTGTATATTGAATAGTGAGCCGTAAAGTGTGTCGGATGTAGAGTATGAAAATCTTTGATATTCTTCACTTGGCGGAATAAAAATACTTCCGAGCGGAATTGTTTTGTCTGGCCCGGTTACAGAGAAGCTCATCGTTGCGTGTGATGTGTTTTTAATATATCCACTAAATGTGATTCCTTGATCTAATATAGGTATTGAAATTTGACCATTTACTGGTATATTAGCATTTCCTTTATAACATTTTTTGCCGCTCCTAAAATTTTCGTTTACAACTTCGCCATTGGTAAAAACTGTAGCTGCATTTGATAATTCAAAGCTAGGGTTTTTGATAATATTTTGAGTGAATTTATTAATAACAGTCGAGGTCGCCAGCTTATTGTTTTTATTAATATCGGTGTTTTCATAATATGTTTTTGTTATCCCATATATATCTTTTAATAAAGACTCCTTTTTTTGAGTAGTGATACTTATAGCCGAACCTTGAGAATTGAAGACATATTTTGTATCTATATTTTTATTATCGGTAATAACAGTCGAATTTGTATTATATGTATATGTGTCGAATTTACCGATGGTTTTGTCTGCGGCTTTTTCATATATTTTGGCTAATTT
>CAZKKM010000085.1:0-5569 GCA_964553435.1 uncultured Muribaculaceae bacterium
TTATTACTATAGAGGAGCAGTTACAAACAACTATGTCAAATTTGCGGGATTTTATTGGAGAATAATCAGAATAAACGGAGATGGAAGTCTCAGAATAATATACGATGGAAGGCTTGCTGCTGAAAATGGTACAAGTGGACACCAGAGCTTTGTAGATACATTAGAATATGGAACTCGTATTTCTTATAACGAAACTTTAGATAAAACCACCTTCGACACTTTCGATGATGCCAAACATGTAGGCTGGATGTATGCTCCAGCAGGAATGACAGCAAGTACGAGTAAAGAAGAAGCTCAAACGAACACGGAAAGCTCAAATGTCAAAAAAGTAGTAGATCAATGGTATAGAGAAACCATATTAGCTACTGGAAACGAAGAGGCTGTGGCCGACATATTGTTCTGTAATGATAGATCGAGACCTGAAACAGTTGATTGGTATTATGATACAGGAGCAGGATATGGAAAAAATGCGACAGCATATGGAGCTTTTGGAAAATACATAACAGGCGACAATATATACTTTTATGCTAAAGAAAACATTCAACCTTCATTCAAATGCCCAGAAAAAAACGACGCATTTACAGTAGATGACAGAAAAAAAGGAAATGGTGATCTGACATATCCAGTAGGCTTAATAACAGTAGATGAAATAGTAGCTGCGGGAAGCGGAAAATTTTTAACTTCAAATGCTAGTTATTATTTATTCCGAGGACTACATCCGGGAGATAGTAGTATTACTTATTGGACACTCTCTCCGTTTGCTTATGTTAACGGTGAATTTATTGATGGTGAACCTGATGCTGAGGTATTTTGTATAAGTGAAGAATATTTAACCAAATGTCCGGTTAGAAGTCGTGACGAAGTTGCCCCTGTTATAAACCTAAGCACTGAATACGTAAGCACCATGATTGGAGAAGGCACAATGGAAAATCCATATCGTGGACCAATGGAAATTCTTTACTAAAAGTAAATCATTGACAATCATATTACTTTATATTAGAATATCCCCTAATCACAAAGGGGGATTTTTATTATGAATAAACTAGAAGCTACTGTTTACTCGGCATTACAACTTGTTCGTCATCGTTACGACCCAGAAAAGGACTCGTCATATGGTCAATTTTCATCTATCTACATGGCTCCTACAGGAAATGTCGTCGATACGATGGCACCATTCAAAAATGCAGCTCACGTTCTTACTGTCGGAGGAGCAGGAGCCTTTGGACTAGAAGCTAAGATCAACAAAGCCAAAAAAGTCGATATATTCGACTGCAATGAATTGCAAAGACTGTTCTTCGAATTGGTTCGAACCAGTATCAAGATTTTTACATATGATGAATTCATGGAATATTTCACTTTGAAAGTTCAAAGTCCGTTTACGACATATGCCGAAGCTAAAAATCTTTTGTCACCTCAAATGTTTTATAAAATAAAAAATCTTCTTCCATACGATGCCGCATTCCTATTCGACATGCTGTACTCGAATATAAACCATGCCGATATGCTTTTTAGTGGGTTATTCCGCTTCGAGCATGCCATGTATCGCGAATATTTAAAAAGATTTGCTTCGATGTACGATGAAGAAAAATACTATGAACTTCAAAAAATGTTGCGAAGCGAAGCCTCCGTCATCGACTACAAGCAAGTCTCTTTAATCAATGTTCCAGACAAATTTACAGGTCCATACGACCTTATCGTATTAGGTAATATTCCTCAATACTACGAATCGATTCCAGGACTAGATACACCTTATGCCTTCGATATGTTCATCAAAAAGAGATTATCCAAACTGCTTGCTCCAGACGGCACGATAATCGTGAATTACTGTTTCGGACTCGCAACGACGGCAATAAAAGAATTCATGGGCATACCTTATACACCGAACAGATTTACGTCGAATTACGTGAACAAATTGTTCTTGAAAGAGCACATGAAGAAAGATATAAATCTCGGACTTTTAAAGCGCGGAGGGTACGAATACTTCTTCATTGATGGAGTTGAAATGATGGAAGGGCACCCCCTCGAAAATGCATGTCTCATATACAAACCGAATAATTCGTTAAAAAGAAAGTAGGCACCGATACCTACTTCCTTTTTATTTAGAAACGATTACATAATATAGAATAGATCCGACAAAACTGACGAGCATTGCCGCGAACATGAACCATATGAGAATTTTCGTTCCCAAATTGGACTTCTTTTTTGCTTTGTAAGCCATTTTCTGTTTCATCCTTTCTGGTTTTGATCAGTTTTAAACAACCGGTAAAATAATTATACTAAATTATTCATAAAATTTAAAGTCCTAAATATGATTAATTAGGAGAAAAATGCAATTATGAAACTGTTGAAAAATAACTATCTAGTAAAATTCGTCGTCGCATTGTTTTTTATCGGTATCATCGGAGGAGTTCTCTTCTATGCTCTATCCAAACCAGATCTTACAGGTCATTTGGAGGCATTCAAAGATATGCTAACGACGACCAGACAGAACACTTTTCTGTCGTCATTGGTCATCATATCGGCCATATTCGTGCTTTCGCTGTCCGTTATAGGTCTTCCCATCATTATTTTCTATCTTTTTTATGAAGCTGTCGGGATAGGCTATACCCTCGCATCCTTTGTAGCTATTTATCGATTATCAGGAGGACTTTTCTATTGTCTTTTCTTTCTCGTATCAAAATTGCCGTTCATCGTAATCGCCATCTATTTCATCATCTTCTCGATGAGATACATCGCCAAATTTTTGGATTATTTCTTTTCGAAGAATAAAGAAGAATTGTACAAAACGATAGTCTATCATTTTTATCGCTTTGCAATCACACTCGCTGTGACTACAGTTAACTGTCTTTTCATTTATTTCTTTGCCAATAAAATAGTGAGCCTCTTTCTAAACTTGCTTTAAAAATAGAAAAAAATTAGGATATGTGATATAATCTTACCTGGAAACGGAATGATTCATATGTCCAAAAAGGGTAGAGTAGTAGTAGGTTTGAGTGGAGGAGTAGACTCATCTGTCGCCGCTTATCTTCTCAAAGAGCAGGGCTACGATGTTGTCGGTCTTTTCATGCGCAACTGGGACTCGATGCTCAATAACGACATCGAAGGTAATCCCAACACCGGTTCGATTTGCCCTCAGGAAGAAGATTACAACGATGCTCTCAAAGTGGCAAAATATCTGGGCATCGAACTTCATCGCATCGATTTTATCAAAGAATATTGGGATGATGTCTTCACTTATTTTCTCGATGAATTGAAAAAAGGTCGAACACCCAATCCCGATTTGATGTGCAACAAATACATCAAATTCGATCTATTTAAAAAAGAGGCTGCAAAACTTGGAGCTGATTATGTTGCCACAGGACATTATGCTCGATACGAAGATGGCCGTTTACTTCGAGGTGTAGATGACAACAAAGATCAAACCTACTTTTTGGCTCAAGTACCTCGTGAAAATTTCAAAAATGTTCTCTTTCCAATCGGAAACATCACCAAACCGGAAGTTCGACAAATTGCCATCGATAAAGGCATCCCCACCGCGAACAAAAAAGATTCTACCGGCATCTGCTTCATTGGAGAACGCAACTATCAAAAATTTTTGCACAATTACTTAGCTCCCAATCCTGGCAAGATCATCGATGTTGCAACAGGTGAAATCGTCGGTGAACATACGGGGCTTATGAACTATACTATTGGACAACGGCGCAATGTCGGACTCGGAGGATACAAAGATAAACATTATGTCGTCGGTAAAAACGTCGAAGAAAACACATTGTATGTCGCCTTCGGTGAAGACTCCGAATATCTCAAGAGCGATTCCTGCACTGTCTCATCCGTCAATTGGTTGAGTGGCGATCATCCGATGGAATGTACGGCCAAATTTCGTTATCGAAGTAAAGACATATCCGTCAAACTGATGAAAATAAACGACAACAAAATGAAAGTCGTCTACGAAGACATGGCAGAAGGTGTAACTCCCGGTCAAGCATGCGTTTTTTACGATAAAGAAGAGTGTTTGGGCAGTGGAATCATCGACGAAATTTATAAAAATGGAGAGAGACTTTGGTATTTATAAGTCTTTTTTTATCCAAAAGTCAAGTTTTTGTTGACAAGACAGTGTCTAATGGAGTAAAATGAAAATGTAAACTAGGAGGAAACATAAACAAATGAACAAATTGAACGAAATATTACAAGAACTTGGAATATCTAAAGTTAAATTAGCTAAATACTTAGGTGTATCGAGACAGATGATTTACAACTACCTCGATTTAGAAAGTCTAAATAAATGGCCAAAAGAAAAGAAGATGCTTCTCTTTAAACTTCTAGATATCGAAGATGGCAGCGAAGCTGTGTTGGAGAAGATCAAAGTCACTTCAGAATATATCATGGAAGTCGAAAGCAGGCTCAACCAAAGCATCAAGGATACTATCGAACTAGACGATATGGGAGACTTAAAAAAACTCAAAAAAGAAGAACAACAACTTTTCTCAGATATAACTTACATCATCAAGGACAAACTCACCGACGATTATCATCATGAAGAAAGTGTAGCCGTATTGACATATGTCTATCATATCCTACAGTCGCTCGACAATGTCAAAGAGATAAAATACTTCTTGGCATATTTGAGCAAGATGCTCGGTTTCACTAATCCGAATGAATTCAAATTCAACGAGGATGAGCAATTCATGCTCGAAGGTATCACGCATTCGGCTATCAGCTTATACAGCCATGGTGGAGCATCGAAAAGCAAAGTCGTCGAAGCTCGTGCTCGCTTCGTTCAAGAAGTGGAAAGTAAAAAAGAAGAGAAGCTATCTCGTACTCAGCAATTGAATACAGTTAAGATACAAGCTCTGAGAGAACTGGGATATACCGCTCTGACTACAGAAAATGCATCCGAAGTTTTCGAACGCATTGCCGAAATCGAAGCGAGAAAAGTGTAGGGGAGGGGAAACGAGTCAAAACAACATCGTAAAGAAAACATCTTTGAGTGTATGAGACCCACCTAACCTATCGATTGAAAAAAATTGAAATAGGGCAAAAATATAGATTTTAAAATAAAAAAAGATTACTCGACAAAAACTCTCCAGTTTGAGAGTTTTTTTATGCCACTCCCCCTACTGGCAAAAACCATAAAATAAAATAGGGGAGTGCCCTACCAAAATTTGCACTAATTCCCCTTTCCTGTTAATGCGAACAGCTCCTAAACCAAAATTACACACACTCATGAGCATCCGTGAACATAATTGAGACTATGAATTATACATTTAAAAATTCCTCGAATCGTCTCACAGAAGACGAAAAATTTAATATACAAAAAAATCTACTGTACAACAAAATTTTAAATCGAATTCAAATTCTAATTTATATGTCAAATAATCTGCCAACAAATCTCTATGATATTGCTTAAAATAGTAGAATATTATATAATTATCGTATGAGGATATGAAAGTCATCATTATTAAGATGGATAACTTATCATAATAAATTAAAATATAGTAAACTTCTCATAATCTGTATTATGTTAACTTCTTCATTTAGATTGAAATCGTCATCAACCGCCTTAAGAGCT
>CAZKKM010000086.1:0-5549 GCA_964553435.1 uncultured Muribaculaceae bacterium
TATGGTATAATTATTACTAGGTACAGGAGTACGTCCATACCTAGTAAATTTATTATTCGAAGCATTAAGGTGGCAATTATGAAAATCATCAATTTGAAACTTTACAATTTTAGAAATTATGAAACCTTATCTTTGGATTTTTCGAAAAAGCAGAATATCATCATCGGAGAGAACGGTTCAGGGAAGACTAACATTGTCGAAGCAATATATGTTTTGGCGATAACTAAATCTTTTAGAGGCTCTCTCGATAAAGTTCTCATCAAAAATGGAGCTAGAGATATGAGCATTGAAGGAACAGTCCGTGACAAGATAAACCATAATTACAAAATCAATCTTTCCGAAAATGGTAAAGTTGTCAAAATTGACAACAATAAAATTGCCAAGTTGAGCAATTATATTTCAAAAATAAATGTCGTTTTATTCACTCCTCAAGATACGAACGTCATCAAAGATTCTCCAAGCTCTCGAAGGAACATGATGAACATCGAAATAACACAGCTCGAAAACGGTTATTTACATTTATTGAACGAGTATAATCGCATTCTGAAACAGCGAAATGCCTTTTTAAAACTGATGTACATCAACAAACTGGCTAGTCCAGACTATCTTTGGATCCTAACTGAACAAATGATAGATGTTGGACTTAAAATATCTGCTTTTCGCGAAAAGTTTATTGATAACATCGACAAATATATCGACAATATAAATTTCGATATAACGCGTTCGCACGGCCTCAAAATATCGTATGTCAGTACCTTCAAAAACAAGACCAAGGAAGAACTCATGGCGAGGTATAAGAGTTACTTGGACAAGGATATCATCATAGGTAAAACCAACATAGGTGTACATCACGATGATTTCATCTTTTCTCTAAGAGGACGAGCCTTAAAAGATTATGGATCACTTGGTGAGCAAAAAAATGCGGTCATTTGTTTTAAATTGGCCGAAATCGAATTGTTTATTAAAGATAAAGGCATTTACCCTATTTTGATTTTAGATGATCTTTTCAGCGAATTAGATGCCCGAAAAATTAACAATATCCTTAAAAAATTGAATAAAAATTTACAGATATTTATAACGACGACAGATTTAAAAAATATTAACACAAAAATTCTGAACAATTGTACCGTGTTTAATATCAAAAAGGAGAAAGTGGTGAAAAAAGAATATGAATAACGAAAAACAAGAATATTCAGATAGTGATATTCAGGTCTTAGAAGGTCTCGAAGCCGTCCGCAAGCGTCCTGGTATGTATATAGGATCGACAAGTGAACGAGGACTACACCATCTTGTATGGGAAATAGTAGATAACTCGGTCGACGAAGCCCTTGCCGGATATTGTGACGATATAGAAGTTATCATTGAAAAAGATAATAGCATAACTGTCAAAGACGATGGCCGTGGAATGCCAACCGGAATGAATGCTAAAACTGGACTATCTACAATAGAGACAATATTCACTGTCTTGCATGCTGGAGGAAAATTTGGTGGAGGAGGATACAAAGTTTCAGGAGGTCTTCATGGAGTCGGTGCCAGTGTCGTAAATGCCTTGTCCGATTGGTTGGAAGTGTACGTATATCAACATGGTAAAGTGCATTATCAGAAATTCGTTCACGGTGGAAAACCAGCAGAACCGATGAAAGTTATAGATGACTGCGATGAAAATAGAACTGGTACGACAGTCAAATTTAAACCAGATGCAACCATATTCACTGAAACGACAGAATACAAATACGATATTTTAAAAGAGAGACTTCAAGAAATAGCCTTCTTAAATAAAGGGTTACGAATTATTCTATCGGACACACGTGGAAATGAAATACGCAAAGAAGAATTTCTCTATAATGGAGGAATTATCGAATACGTTCGACTTCTAAATCAAAACAAGACACCTATTCACGAAGATATCGTCTATTTTGAGGGCGAAGAAGACGGCATTTCGATAGAAATAGCGATGCAATACAATAGTTCCTATAGTCCTTCTATTTATTCGTATACGAACAATATCAAAACTCATGAAGGTGGAACACATGAAGACGGTGTCAAGAGAGCTTTGACTAGAATAATAAATAACTATGCAAAAAATAGCAAAGCATTGAAAGACAACGACGATCCTTTGAGTGGTGAAGATGTGAGAGAAGGACTCACGATGATAATTTCATGTAAACATCCGGATCCTCAGTTCGAAGGACAGACGAAGACTAAATTAGGGAATGCAGAAGTTAGAAAAATAGCGGACGACGTATTCAGCAAAGGCTTCGAGCGATATTTGATGGAAAATCCTACCGATGCTAAAGAAATCATCGACAAATGCTTGACTGCTGCTCGAGCACGCATTGCCGCTAAAAGAGCACGCGAAATAGCACATAGGAAAGGCGATTTGGATGTCGTGCCGTTCGGCGGAAAACTACAAGACTGTAAAGAAAAAGATCCGAACATTTGTGAAATATTTTTAGTCGAGGGAGACTCCGCAGGAGGGTCCGCACTCAAATGTCGTAACAGTATGACCCAGGCTATCTTACCATTAAAAGGTAAAATATTGAATGTAGAAAAAGCAAGATTAGATAAAGCTTTGGCAAACGATGAAATCAGAACCATCATTACGGCATTTGGCACGGGAATAGGCGAAGAGTTCGATCTCAATAAGCTTCGTTATGACAAGATAATAATCATGACCGATGCCGACGTCGACGGAGCACATATACGTGTACTTTTATTGACTTTGTTCTATCGCTTCTTTAGACCGATAGTCGAAGCCGGCCACGTATACGCAGCTCAACCACCTCTTTACTGCATCAAACACGGTAAAACTATCAAATACGTACTTACTGATGAAGAAAGAGATTTGTATTTGAACACTCTACCAGAAAATGTCAAACCGGAGATAACTCGTATGAAAGGTCTCGGTGAAATGGATCCAGACGAACTCGATGAGACCACTATGAACATCAATACACGTATCCTCAAGAAGATAACTGTCGACGATGCTATGAGTGCAGATGCGGCATTCTCAAAAATCATGGGTGAAGAAGTCGAGCCACGTCGCAAATTCATAGAGGAAAGAGCACCATATGCTCAAAACTTGGATATATAGGAGGTAAGCTATGGAAGAAGAAAAAAAAGAACTATCTATTGAAGAAATAAAACTATCCGAAGAAGAAAATATCGCAGATGCACCAGAAACAGACAAATTTAAACACAACGATATAGTAAAAGAAATAGAAGATTCCTTCGTAGAATATTCCCTTAGTGTCATTACAGCTCGAGCTTTACCAGATCTTCGCGACGGACTTAAACCTGTCCATAGAAGAATACTTTATTCGATGTATGAATCAGGATATACACCGGATAAGCCACATAAAAAATGTGCACGTATCGTCGGCGACGTCATAGGTAAATACCATCCTCACGGTGACTCATCGATATATGATGCCATGGTCCGTATGGCTCAAGATTTTTCGCTACGTTACATGCTCGTCGATGGACATGGAAATTTCGGAAACATCAATGGAGATGGAGCAGCAGCCTATCGTTATACAGAATCTCGTATGGCTAAGATATCACTTGAAATGTTGAGAGACATTAATAAAAATACCGTCGATTTCGAACCAAACTTCGATGGTCTTGAAAAAGAGCCTAAGGTTCTACCTTCGAGATTTCCGAACATTTTAGTTAATGGTACGACTGGAATAGCAGTTGGTATGGCGACGAACATCCCTCCACATAACTTATCTGAAGTTATAAACGGATGTATCGCTTACATAGATAATCCAGATATCGATACTTTAGGTCTCATGCAATACATTAAAGGACCTGACTTCCCTACAGGAGCTATAATCTTAGGAAACAGTGGGATAAGAAAAGCTTATGAAACTGGTCGAGGAACAATTACGATAAGAAGTAATGCCATCATCGAAGAAAAACACGGAAAAAGCTATATCGTAATAGATGAAGTTCCTTATGGAATCAATACATCAACCCTAAAAAACAAAGTGGCTGAGCTTGTTCATAATAAAACCATAGATGGTATCTCTGACTATCACACTGATTTAAAAAATGGCCTTAAGATAACGATAACTTTAAAAAGAGATGCTAATCCTCAGGTTGTACTAAATAACTTGTACAAACATACCGAATTCCAAACTACATACGGCATTTTATTTATAATGCTCGACATGGGAGTACCTAAAACTCTAGGACTCAAAGATATAATTAGCAAATATATCGATCATCAAAGAGAAGTTATAATACGACGCACCCGATTTGATCTAGAGAAAGCTGAAAAACGAGTTCATATATTAGAGGGATATAAGATAGCACTCGACAACATCGATGAAGTCATCAAAATAATCAAAGAAGCTGAAAGTGACAGTATAGCTAAAGAAAAACTGATAAAACGTTTTGGATTTACCGAAATTCAAGCAGACAGTATACTCGAATTGAAACTTCGCCGACTGACAGGTTTGGAAAGAGCTAAAATCGAAGAAGAACTCAACAACTTACTTGCTTTGATTGAAGAACTCAAAAGTATACTCGCTTCGGAAGAAAAAGTTAATGATATCATTAAAAAAGAACTCACCGAAATAAAAGAAAAATACGGCGATGAACGTCGTACAAAAATAGATATGACAGCCATCGACTTCATCGAAGACGAATCGTTGATTCCTGAAGAAAACAGTATGATTACACTCACTGAAAAAGGCTACATTAAGAGACTAGCAGCAGACACATATAAGACACAAAACCGAGGTGGAGTTGGTGTCAAGGGAATCAGCACAAACGAAGAAGATAATGTCAAATTGATGGTCAATGTCTCGACACACGACTATATACTTTTCTTTACAAATAAAGGTAAAGTATACCGTCTAAAAGGCTATGAAATACCAGAATTCAATAGACAATCAAAAGGACTACCAATAATCAACCTTTTACAGATCGAAAAAGACGAAACTGTCAGTTCGATTATAAAGATAAGTAAAGAAGAGGAAGAACTAAAATACTTACTATTTGCTACAAAAAGAGGTATAGTAAAACGTACAGCAATAGAAGACTTCGAAAATATAAGACAGACTGGTAAAATAAGTATCACACTCAAAGATGATGATGAACTCATTGCAGTTAAAAAGACGACTGGAAAGAACAAAGTATTACTCGGTTCTACGAACGGACGTACGGTGCTATTTGATGAAGAAGAGATAAGAATCATGGGTAGAACTGCTGCAGGAGTTCGCGGAATAAATATGCCAGACGGAGAGTGCATATGTGCTGACGTCTGCGATATGGAAACAAATCTGCTTATCGTCACGAAGAAAGGATATGGCAAACGAACATTTGTACGGGAATTTAGAGAAACACGTCGCGGTAGTAAAGGAGTCAAAGCCCTGAATATTACAGACAAAAACGGTGGCATAGCTTCATTTAATATAGTAGACGATCAAAAAGATATAGTAATAATTACCGATTCCGGAATGGTAATTCGTCTCGATTCAAACAGTATTTCACAGCTTAGTAGAAATGCCCAAGGAGTTCGTTTGATAAACCTCAAAGAT
>CAZKKM010000087.1:0-3331 GCA_964553435.1 uncultured Muribaculaceae bacterium
TTCTCATCAAAACCACTACGAAAGTTTGTAAATGTGCAAATTTCTCATAAATTTATCATCTTTTCATCAAAAAAACTGCAAAATTGCAGTTTGGAAATATATCGTATTTACCAAAAAAACGAGCTCTTATTTCTATTCGACAAACTCCGAATTTGGGTAAACTTTCTTCAAAAGCTCATCATCGAACATGTAGTCCAAACACTCTTCGAATTTTGTTTGAGGGGGTATATTCTGTCTTCTTTTTTTGCGTCTCACACATGCCCAAAGAGAAATTACACAATCGATGAACATCGCTGTCGCAGCAACAACAGTGATAAAATTATGACCTTCCAAAATATTAACAAAACATTCTATTAATGGCATGAACTCTTTGTACCATATGAACGTCAAAAAACCCCAGAAAATAGAGTATACCAAGTTCACTCTTCCATTCAAATTCAATTTAAATTTTTCATAATTCCAAGATACCGTCCCTGTCACCTTCTATTGATAATATGAAGCTAAATACTCCACCATCGAAGCCACTACCACACCTATGGCGAATATGTTTCCAAATCTTCTATTCGTCACATGGCATATAGAAAAACTTATGATAGTCGCCGCTACCCCATAAAGAGGATTGAACGGTCCAAAGATGACCCCTTTTCTCGATTCCAATTTTTTATATCTCAATATACACCACGCACTTTCGACGAGCACTCCCAAAAATGAGCCACACATAAAAATCCAAAAAAAGTAAGAAAACATCTTCATGACTACTACACCCTTCTTAAGATGAATCTTACTGTATATTTAATTCTAATAAAAGAACAATTTTTACGAAGTGTCGGATATCAGACACACTAGAGAACTAGATCCAAAATTTCTTGTGGCGCCTCTGTTTCCAACTGTAAAATACCACCTGTCCGCGGATCTACCAAATGAAGTTTGCTAGCATGAAGAGCCAGACGATTGATCGGATTCTTCTTTGCCTTATACTTTTTATCTCCAGTCACAGGATGACCACTCTCACTCATATGAACACGTATTTGATTTCTCCGTCCCGTATCGATATTTACTTCGAGCAAAGAATATCCGTTTTTGAACTTTGACAATTTATAATGAGTGATAGCCAACCAGCCGTGTTCTTTATCCTTCGTCGAATGAACTATTTGAAAATGATTCATCTTCAAATACGACTCGATGGTTCCACTTTTATTCATCTTGCCTTCTACGACCGCGACATACTCCCTTTTTAAAACGATTTCATTCCACGATTTTTGTAACATCTTTTGCATTTTCTCATTTTTGGCAAATAACAAAACCCCGGAAGTAGCTTGATCCAATCTATGAACGACAAATAACTTTGCTCCAGTATTTGCTTCCTTTATATAATCCGAAACTATACGAAAAGCTGTAATTTCTTTCTCTTTCGAATTCGCGATGGACAATAGTCCTGCAGGTTTATTGATAGCAATGATATCCTTGTCCTCGTATATGATATCCAAAGAGCCCTCATCTATGACTCTCTTCGAAAAAAACACATGAACCTCACTTCCCCTTCGAACTATCGTACTACTGTTAGTGACGATTTTTCCATCGACCCAAACCATCTTATATTTAATATAACTTTTGATTTTCTTTCCTGATGTATCGGAAAAAGTTTTTCTCATGACGTTCAATAGACTATCGGTCTTATCGACAGTAAATGTCTTTTCTTTCATAGTGTACTCCTCACCTGTGGAGAATCGAAATTTTTTCCACAGCTTTTCTCAAAAATATTATATCATTCTTTTTCTAAAATTAAAAATGACTTTTCAGTCACTCTTAATTGAAAATTTCTTTCATCCGATTTTCCAATATTGGTCTATATTTTCTTGAGATTAAATCTGTCGTCATACCATTCTTGAATGTTACCGTATTACTTTTCTTATCGAAAGACAAAACGTTGTTGAGGTTCAAAATGCTACTTCTCGATGCCTGAAAGAATCGCGGATCCTGAGTCAAGTCCTTTGCTATCTTCTTTAAACTGTTATAGTAAAGAAACGTATCATCCTTTGTAAAAATAGTAACTGTATTAGACCGTTTGTTCTTCATAATAAAGTAAATCTCATCGTACGGTAATCTATAAACTTCGTCAAAAATGGTGAACGTAAAAGCTCTGTTTCTCTTTACGATACTATATGCATCGCGTACACTCCTCATCAAATACTGACCTGTTTTTTCATCGATGGATATCAAATCCAAATATAAAACGGCATATAAATCTTCTAAGACTTCTTCTTTCTTATTCTTCGTGAGCAAGATGATTTGTGATTCCAAATCTCCTTCATGTCTTATGCGCCGAGCAATGTCAGTTGCTGAAAATTCCATTGCATCCAAGTTCATCAAGAACACCTTAGGTCCCGGGCGGTCCGAAAGAGCTTTTTTCACCTCATCATCGTACTTCCTAAAGATACAAATTTCGTAAGGATCACTCGCAGTAATCAGAAATTTCTTAATCACCTTTTCGTATAATTCTCCTAACTCGAAATCTGATTCGAAAATAATAAAACTAATCACATAAAATACCTACCTTCTCGTTCTTTTGGTTTATGTCGACGAAAACCAAGCAACATTCTAGCACGCGAAAAAACAAAAAGATAGTAAAATCGCACAACTTTTTGTCGAATCATAGTAGCACCCAAAGTGGACATAAATCCACTGCCAGTAGCATATCATCTTTTGCTTTTAATTCTCTCCTCTAAAACATTTATACCTCTTATATATAAGGATAGACATAATGCTCCAAAAGAGAAACCAGCCAATACATCGCTCACATAATGAACACCCAAGTAGACTCGACTCACTCCGACACATAAAATCATAATAGATAATAATGCGATCAAAATCTTCTTCACTGTCTCGTTTTTACATCTTTTATATACGATATAAATTATAAAACCATAGAACATCACGGAAGAAGTAGAGTGACCGCTTGGAAAACTGAAGCCCGTAGCTTCGACCAAATGCGTCAAAGTAGGCCGCGGTCTTCTGATGATTTTTTTGAGTAAACTATTGAGACCTGCGGCTATTCCCAGCCCTGCCAGTAGCATTGCTCCATCTTCTTTATTCTTGCTAAAAATCGTGATGAGAACACCTGCCAATATGAGAAAAAATGCTTCTCCTAAAAGAGTACATGCCTTCATTACAACGGTCATACCTTCACTTCTAGCAAATATGGTTCCAAGTGCAATATCATAAGCCGTAGCTATATCAAAAATGACACATATCATCAAAAACAGGAATGCTACCACAGTAGCCACACTCATTATATTCAGTTTTTTCTTCAATTCTTCTCTCATAAGTATCA
>CAZKKM010000087.1:3341-5459 GCA_964553435.1 uncultured Muribaculaceae bacterium
ATAACACTTCTAAAGATTTTTAGAACCCTCTACAGCCGCTATCATATGAAATCGTTCAAAAAAACGAGTCACTTTCTTATTTCGGACTCGTAAAGATTTTTATATGCTTGTGATTTTTTTAGCAATTCCCCATGCGTACCTTCGCATTCGATTTTTCCATCATTTAAAAACAAAATTCTATCGGCATTCACTATAGTAGACAATCTGTGTGCGATTATCAAAATGGTGTACTCTTCCCGCATATTTTCAATTGCCTTTTGAATATGTGCCTGTGTTTCGTTATCTAGAGCACTCGTCGCTTCGTCGAAAAGAATGATCTCGGTCTTTTGAACGAGAGCTCTGGCAATAGCTAATCTCTGCTTTTGTCCACCCGATAAGTTGACACCACCTTCACCGACGATAGTATCGTACTTATCCGGTAACGATTCGATAAATTCGTCGAGACATGCCATTCGACAAGCTTCTATCATCTCTTCATCACTAACATCTTCTTTTACTAACCTGAGATTTTCACGTATGGTCAAATTGAAAATATAAGGATCTTGATTTATGATGGTTATGTTCCCACGAATAGAATCCTTATCGAGTTTTTCGATATCAACTCCATCGATTGTGATCTTTCCTTTTGTAGGATTGTACATTTTACACAGAAGATTGAAAATCGTCGTCTTTCCTGCTCCGCTTTTACCGACAAATGCTACAGTCTCGTTGGCAAAAATTTTAAAACTTACTCCTCTTAAAATCTTTTCTTTATCGTAAGAGAAACAGACATTCTTAAACTCGAAATCGCCATTTACTTTCTCCAAATGTCTTTCGCCGAAACTCTCGTGCCCAAAACCATTCCCATCGATGATCGCATATATCCTTTCTGATGCCAAATTGAACTCTTTGATGTAATCGATGATCATGCCCAAGTAATATACGATATTCGACACTCTTCCTGAATAATTGTATACGACCAATGCATCTGTAATCGATAGTTGCCCTATGTAGACGAGATAAGCTGTCATCAAGGTCGTAAACAACAAGTTGAAAAAATCGTATATCAAATTGAAAATTAAACTATAGACATTGTCGACATAAAGCATATGATACCGACTTTGAATATCTGACTTAAGTTTGTCACTCAACGTATTGACAAAACTATTCTCAGCATTCAACATCTTTATATCTCGAGAACCTCGAACCATTTCTCCAATAAAGCCGGTTACTTTCTCGTGTTTTTTTCTATACTCTTTACTGAGGATATTATGCCTCTTTGCTTGTATAGATTTTATAATATACATGACAACTACACTTATTAGAACACAAACAAACATCACTTTGTTGATTATGAAGAGTGCGATGAATATACCCAAATTGGTTATTATATTGATGGCAGAAGACATGATAGTTCCAAACACATCTGCCAATGTCCGCGTATCGGAGTTCATTCTCTCTATGAACACACCTGATCCATTTGCTTCCAAAGTCGAATTGTCCAATTTCAAAACATTCTTACCCAACTCGATTTGTAATTTTACAAAAAATTCTTTGAAGATAATTTGAGAATATCTTTGAATCGCAAAATGCAATACATCTTGAAGAGATTCCAATGCAAAAAAGATGAGAGTTATATAAATTAATTGCAATAACATATTGTTCGTCAAATATACGATCAACTTTGCTCCCAAGATAGGAACGATTATGCTGTTGATCATCATTATAATACTACAGATAATATATTTGATGACGTTTCCTCTATGTCCCTTTGTATAATGCCATGCTCTTTTTATGTTTTTTAAAAACTCCATATAACTTCGCCTCTCATTTTAAAAATCAAAAAATATAAACTAATCTCATTAGTTTAAGATCTCTTCTCGTCGAATTTCAATATTCCTTATAAAATTGACATCATTGCTTAAAATAATACATCCTAACTATTCCATCTTCTACAAAATGACAGTTATATTATAACACTGAATCGTATCGAGTACAAATCGAACAGAAAGTTCTTGTCTTTTACCTTATTTTATAATATAATTATATTGCGCTTAGGGGCGTGGTATAATGGTAGCATAGGAGTCTCCAAAAGGAACAATGGAGGTCTAACTTCTATTATTAACAAAGCCTTAATTT
>CAZKKM010000088.1:0-5417 GCA_964553435.1 uncultured Muribaculaceae bacterium
TAGAATTTACGATATTGAGAAGTTTATCGATCGAAGGATATATCATATTAATCACTCTCCAGTATCTTAATCATACAAGATACTCGTCGCTATTTCAACAAATGAGACAATTTTTTACATAAATTTTACAAACATCTTTTTCAAAAAGACAAATGATTGCTCACTCGTCTTATCTCTCTAAAAGATCATTTTTTCTTAGACATCTCTTTTATTTTATCCCTATTATCCTTCGTATAACCATGCATTGCATCGGGAATTCTCAAAAGCAGAGATTCGTATATCTCATCGAACATGAGATTGTTCTTCTTGCTCGTACTTATGTTTGCGATGAGATGTGCTTTGGTATCCTTAGTGACCACGTATATAGATCGTTGAGTAGTATATCCGTTCTGTCTCAATTCGTGAGGATAAATCCATATGATATCTGAAAAATCGTAAATCTCCATACCGTTTGCTACGTTGATTATCCTTTCCTTAGTCAAGAAAATCTTGGCTTTAGGTTCGTAGATAGTATCTGGCGCGGCAATCTCCATCCTTATTTTGTCCATCTCATTTGCATATTTATTGAGTGTTTTTTTGGTTCTTCGAACATCTCTATAGTAGCAAGCCAATACGATGATTGCCACTAACAAGAATACACCCGCCACCATGGAACTGATGGTAAAATCTTCTTCTGGACCTCTTTCGGTATTGAGGTAATACTTGAAATATGCATCGAAATCTGAATTCGTTATCTTGTCTTCTGGGAACACATTGTTGTAATATTCGACACCATATTTTCTCAAATTTGCAGGAATAGTCTCGGTCAATCCACATATGCGTACAGCCTCTGGTTCAGATTCGTCATTCTCTCCTTCGTCTTTCGTATAATAGTCGTAAATCTTATCGAACTTTTTATTCGTCGACTTGCTCATGCTCGCAATATACATGTTCTCTTCGTCGAAGACATAGTAAGCTGACATCGAAGTAGAATTCTCGTCAGAATAATCGGCAAATCCATCCGAAATCAATCTCACATCGATACATGAATACTGTCCGACCTTCTCGACATCTTCAAATGATACAGGATTATCCTTTGTCTTCTTCATGACGAGATAAAAACTTAACTCGTTTACCACGCACATGGCAACTAAGATCAACCCGACTATGAGCTTCCCCTTTCCTGCTTTCATTTTCTTTTCAAAAATTTCTGCATTATTCATAAAAAACCTCTCCTTCTTTTAAAAATATTATAATAAGAAAAAATAATATTGTAAATATTTTTTATTAATTATATGATACAATTCTGTTGGTGATTCACTAATGGAAACTAAAAGATACGAAAGTTTGGATAGATTTTATAAGAAGAAATTCGGATCAAAAGTTTTTAAAGTAAGTATAGATGCAAATTTTGATTGTCCCAATAAGGACGGTACCAAAGGTACTGGCGGTTGTATTTTCTGTACGGGTAGTAGGGGCATAGGCAATAAAGAGGAAAGTCTTACAAATCAATTCGAAAAAGTTAAAGATGTTCTTTCTCTTAAATGGAAAAATGCCAAATACATACCATTTTTAGAAGCAAACACCAACACTTATGCATCGCTCGAAAAACTCAAAAAGATATATGAGCCTCTACTTCTTTTGAAAGATGTCGTAGGTCTTGCCATCGCCACTCGCTGTGATGCATTTACTGAAGAAATTTACGATTACTTAGAAGAACTAAGTAAGAGAACTTATCTGAGCATCGAACTCGGATTGCAATCTTCCGTCGATGATACACTCATAAAGTTGAATCGTGGCCATACAGTTGCCGAATTTTCAGATTGTGTACGAGAACTCCGTTCGCGACACATAGATGTCGTAGTACACATCATAAATGGTCTTCCTGGCGAGACTCCTGCGATGATGCTCGACACCGTCCGCTATTTGAATACTCTGGACATTCAAGGTATAAAGTTTCACATGCTCTACATAGAAGAAGGATCTCGTTTGGCCGAATTATATCGTTCGAATCCGTTTCCTCTTTTGACGCGAGAAGAATACATAAAAATTCTTTCCGAACAAGTCGAGCTCTTGGACGAGAATATCGTCATCCATCGTCTTTTGAGTGGACCAGATAATAAAAAACTGCTCGCCCCTACTTGGCTCAGAGGTAAATTTACGAATCTCAATGCTATCGAAGCTTACTTTTTGGCACATGATATAAGACAAGGCAGAAAAAAATAGGACCAGAGTCCTATCTTTTTTATATACTGCGTGCCACGACAGCAGCATCTTTTTCCATGACATGGCTTTGCATAGCCTCGTAGGCGATTTTTACTTTCGCTAAAGGAACAGTCGAATCGCTGTCTATCATGGATGCGACCTCTTCCTCTGTCATGCCGGTCCATTCGCAAATATCCAATATGCCATCATACGGATTGGGTTCGATGTATTTTCTAATGGCGAGAACCATATCTATCTTTTCGGTAAGCTCATCTAATGTCAAATTTTCATCGGTCTCAAAATCTGCAAACTGAGTTGCCACATTACCCTGTTCGACTGACTCGACTGGTTCGCCAGCTTCGACACTGCTCTCCTTGACAAGTTCCTTCGCCTTCAAATAACCTGCATAGAACTCTGTGACTCGCAAGAAGTCGGCAGACAATCCGTTTATCAAATTGACTGCATCCAAAAGACGATTCTTCCCTGTGGCCTCGGCCAAAGCCATCATTCTTTCCTGATTGCCACCGACAAATTGACGCATCTCTTCCAGCATGAAATCACTTGCCAATTCTTTCTCTCTATCGGAAAGTTCCAATTTTTGATTGAGACCCATCTCAGCAATCTCTTTTCGTCGAGCAGGACTCATAAGCCTTCGTTCCTGTTCTTTCAAAAAATTACTGTAACGGCTGACGATGTGTTCGAATTCTTTGTCTGGTCCATTTATTGCTGCGATCATCTGCGGAGTCATTTCTCCATTCAACTCGGCAAAATAGGCCTGCATCTCTTCTAACATCAGTGGAATTGCCACATCTCTGATTGGCTCAGTCAAATAATGTGCCCTTTGTTCAGGGGTCATTCTAGTAATTTGCTTCAATTGCTCTTTGGACAACATCAATGCCATAGTTTCACTCCTCTTTCAAAAGATTATCTAGTAGTTCTGTACCTATCTTTAGGATCGAGGATAGCCTTTCTCATTCTGATTGCATCGGGAGTTACTTCGACATACTCGTCATCTTCGATGAATTCTAATGCTTCCTCAAGACTGAACGTACGTGGGGTTACCAAAGCAATAGCATCATCCGCTGATTTGCTTCGAGTATTGGACATCTCCTTGTTCTTGCAAGGATTGACATTTAAATCGTTATCTCGGTTATGAATACCTATTATCATGCCGACATAAACTTCCGTCTGTGGTCCTACTATAAGTATACCACGTTCTTGCAAGTTAAACAAGGAGTAACCTAGTGTCTTGCCAGTTTCCATACTGACTAAAACTCCGTTTTTGCGTGTAGTCAACATTCCGGCATAAGGCTTATACTCGTCGAAACTGCGAATCATGGTACCTTCACCTTTAGTATTCGTAATAAATGCACTTCTATACCCAATAAGTCCACGTGTAGGAGCAGAAAATTCCATGTGAGTGAAATTCTCAGAATCGGAATTCATCAAAGTTAGCAAGCCTTTTCTCTCCTGCAAGTCGGAAATGACCGTGCTCGCATAATCGTTAGGACAATTGACTATGACTGTCTCAAAAGGCTCGTATTTTTTTCCATCATGTTCTTCGAATAAAACTTGCGGTTTACTTACACAAAGCTCGTATCCCTCGCGGCGCATGTTTTCGAGAAGAATCGAAAGATGCAACTCGCCTCTTCCACTCACTTTAAAACCATCGGAGCCGGCAAGTTCTTCGACTTCCAATCCGACATTCGTTTCTAATTCTCTTTCCAATCTCTCTCTGATATGACGTGTCGTCAAGAATTTGCCACTCTTTCCTGCAAAAGGGCCAGAATTTACTAAGAAATTCATACTCAAAGTAGGCTTCTCGATTTCTATAGGTGGCAAAGGTTCCACAGAGCCGTTTTCGCATACCGTATCGCCGATCGAAATATGGGCACATCCCGCTATCGTCACGATATCTCCATAGAAAGCTTCATTCTTCTCTACTCTCTTGATACCCTCTTCGACAAACAATTTCGAAATGCGGAAATTAGTCACTTCACCGTCGTTTTTGACGAGTGTGACCGTCGAACCGCTTTTTACTTTACCTTTTGTTATGCGACCGACACCCAGTCTTCCGATATAATCATCGTAATCCAAGTTCGAAATTTGTAACTGCAGTTTATCGTCTTCGCTTCCAGCATAAGGCTCACATTGCTTCAAGACTGTATCCAAAAGGGGAGCTATAGAATCCGATTCTTCGTCCAAAGACAACTTTGCAATTCCATCTCTCGCCGTACCGTAAACGATGGGGAACTCCAACTGTTCATCCGTCGCATTCAACTCACAAAACAGATCGAACGTCATATCGACGACCGCTTCTGGTCTGGCATCTTTTTTATCTATCTTGTTGATGAACAATATCGGCTTCAAATTTTGTTCCAATGCTTTCTTGAGAACAAATCTCGTCTGAGGCATGGGACCCTCGGCTGCATCGACGATCAATATGACCGTATCGACCGTTCTTATGACACGTTCTACTTCGCTTGAAAAATCTGCATGTCCCGGTGTATCTACGATATTTATTTTATAATCTTTATATTTTATAGAACAATTTTTAGAATAGATAGTAATTCCCCGTTCTCTTTCCAAATCGTTCGAGTCCATCACACAGTCTTGTACTTCTTCGTTGGCTCTAAATACTCCGTTTTGATTCAAAAGCGCATCGACTAGTGTACTTTTTCCCGCATCGACATGCGCGACGACCGCAATATTTATGATTTTATCCATAAACTCACTTCTTTCCATCAATAAAGGATACTATAAATGGCCCAAAATATCAAGAAAAACCGACATATCCATGTAAAACAGTCTCTTTTAGTAATACCTTCTAAATCGCGCACCGAGAATCTTGCAAATGAGCTCTTTTTTTGATAACATAAATTAATCGAAAGAAGAGAAGATAAATATGTTTAAAACGACCGTCGACTTTAGAATTGGACAATTGAATCCACTAGAAAATCAAATATTCGAAATAACAAAAAGAGATCGACAATTGGATTTTTATATCGAAGGAAAGAATGCCGACGATACATATTCTCTAAATTTTATATCTATAATTTCACCAGAAGAAATGCTTAAATTCGATCTAAATGAACATATAGATTTTATAAAATACATCGATGAAGGAGATATAGTATTTGGTAAAAACGGTACATACGATCTAAATACCGAGATAAAAATAGACATCGTGAGATATTTATCTGATAGTTTTATACTTATAATATCTTTTAAAG
>CAZKKM010000089.1:0-5158 GCA_964553435.1 uncultured Muribaculaceae bacterium
ATAACCACTAGATCCTAAGTCTAGCGCGTCTGCCAGTTCCGCCATACTCGCAAAAATAAAATGGTGGATCTTGTAGGACTCGAACCTACGACCGCCCGGTTATGAGCCGGATGCTCTAACCAACTGAGCTAAAGATCCATCAACTACTTAATAATATCATAAAATTGATACTCACGCAATATCTTTTTTAGTTTTTGGAGCAAAATAATCGTATGATAGAAAGTGAGTAATCCGATATGAGTAAAAAAATGACGAACAATCATCTCATGATGCGGGGCAAATATGTTTTCGTTATCGTTACATTTATCGCATACTGCTTTTTCTTCGAAAAAATTGACGATAGTGTATCGTATGCACAAAACAGTCGAGCAATTTTTCAGTATAGCGAAGTACAATCGATCGATGAAGAAAATAATATCTCGTACAATAAACCGCATTTTGAGGATGAATTTCTTAATGAGTTTGTCGATGCATATATCGAAGAAGATATTTGCCAAGATTTCATTTACAATATTTTTGAAATCGACGATGAGAAAATCAATATCTTTTTAAATTGTGGAACACCAGTCAGCATGATTTACGATTATGTTGCGAAAAAAGAAGTGCCTTTTTCTGATATTGTCACGGACTACGATGATTTTTTGATGAAAGTTCGAAGACTATTGAATTTGAAGTATCCGACTTTTGTAACCGACGATATCCAATTCGAAAAAGGTGTTTACGACATTTACGATAATGAATTGCTCGCGTATTATGAAACGAGAGAGTTTGGCGATGTGAGTATACATGTAAATAACAATGAAATCGAAAATCTCATGATTTACGAGATGCATTACGACGATGCTTATGAAAATGAGAAGTATGAACTCGATGCGAACAAAAAGGCCGTAGCTTTTACTTTCGACGACGGACCGAGTATATACGATTTGCGTATCATCGATTCGCTCACGGCCAGCCATGCTAAAGCGACTTTCTATCTCGTCGGCAATCGAATGAAAAGTTATCCCGATAGCATAGAGAGAATGATAGCTACTTCTATGGAAATCGGAAACCATACCTATGATCATAAATCACTTACGGTTTTGAGTGATGACGAAGTCAAAGATGAAATAACTAAGACGAACGACATCTTTCATGAGATGACAAAGCATAATTTGACGTCGCTCAGGCCATCATATGGAAGCATCAATAAACGTGTTCGTCTAAGGGTGGGAATGCCTGTCGTTTTGTGGAGTGTCGATACTCTGGATTGGAAAACCCGCAATGCCGATAAAGTTTGTGAAAGTATCTTATCTACCGTAAAGGACGGAGACATCGTTTTGATGCATAGTATATATGAGTCGACCGCGGATGCCATCGACAAAGTTTTGCCGGAGTTATATAAAAGGGGATTTCAGGTTGTCAGTGTCGAAGAGCTGGCAAAGTTAAAAGGACGTAAGTTAGACAGCAGTAGTGTCGTCACGAACATAACTTGAGTAGGCTGTATAAAGTTTTCACTAAAAATCTTGACTAATATACAAAAATTAGATAAAATGGTTATGTTCCTTGATGGAGTGGTACTCAAGAGGCTGAAGAGGCGTCCCTGCTAAGGATGTAGGTCGGGTTTACTGGCGCGAGGGTTCAAATCCCTCCCACTCCGCCATTTAAGAATAGATCCTCGAGAAATCGAGGTTTTAATTTGACCGAGTTGAAAAAGGCGAACGGCTCGCCAATAAAAAAGATAGAAGTGTGGCTTAAATAGCTCGCATTCTATCTTTATTTTTGAAAGGATCTTTGGGATCTATTTTATCGACGAATAAGATCCCATCCAAGTGATCCATCTCATGTTGGAAGGCAACAGACAAATCTTCGCGCAGGCGATACGTATAAGTGTCGCCGTTTTCATCTTCGGCTTCCAGTTTGATTCTCGCATATCGTGGTACGATGCCATCGATCGGTCTATTGACAGATAGGCAGCCTTCGCCCTCTTCGACATAGATCAGTTCTTCGCTGTGAGAAAGAACGCGAGGATTGATGATGACATAGCTTTCGAATTTCCCTTCGTCGACTTCATCGACGACGACGAATATTCTTTTGGGAATACCGAGTTGTATGAAAGCAAGACCCATGCCTGGACGAAGATTATATTTGTTCGCATATTCTTCGATCTGACTCATTTCCAAATATTTAATCGCGTCGGCGATGGTCTTTTTATCTTTTTCATCGAGTGGAAAATCGACTTTTTTGCTCACCGTTCGGAGCATTTTATTTTTTTCATCTAAAATTCGTAGTTTAGGTAACATAACTTCTCACCCCTTAAAACGCTAATATTGTATCAAATTATCTTCAAAAAAGCAAATTTACTTAACAAAAAAGAAATTTTATGATAGTATCTAGGTGGTGAGTTCCGATGACTAAAAAAAGAAAATATAGACTTAAAAAGAAATTTAAAAGACTGCTCTTGTTAGTCGTCTTGTCGATAGGGGGAATATTTGGCCTCGTCAAATTCGGAGAATGGAGAACTTACAGTAAATCGACAGAGGGAATTTTACTCGACAAGGGGTATGAGAAGAGTACGGTTTCTCTTATAGAAACGAAGATGAACAAAGAAGATGTCGATTATCTTTTGGAAGAAGAGAAAATAGATTATGTGAAAAATTTGGTATCCGATAAGTATTTTATAGCGGACAATTTCAAAGAATATATGTCTTATTATCAGACCAATAGCAAGAAAGATTTTTCAGATGTCATCGCTATAGTCAATGTGGGAGCAAATGTCTCATGGTACGAGACGGTCGAAACGACAGATACGAGCGATCGTTATTTGGTTTTAGTGAACAAGTTTCATTCTTTACCAGAAAATTACGATGTCGGTACTATTAAGACTTTTTCGGCGACATATGCATTCGGAGAAGTTATGGCCGAAGAAACTTGTTATAATGCTTTTATTGCCATGGCTACTGGTGCACGACAAGATGGTATAACACTCGTCGCCACATCGGGCTATAGAACACATGAAATGCAAAGCCAAATTTTCGATGAACTGGCTCAGCAACATGGAGAGCAATATGCATTGGAGGTAGCTGCTAAGCCCGGTACGAGCGAACATGAGACCGGTTTGGCTTTGGATATATTCACTTACGGCGGAGTGATGGAGACATTCAAGACGACAGAAACTTATGCTTGGTTACACGAACACGCAGCCGAATATGGGTTTATAGAACGTTACGAAGAGGGAAAAGATTTCTTGACGGGATATGCTCCAGAGGCTTGGCACTATCGTTATGTCGGTATCGATACAGCTATGAAAGTAAAGGAAGAAGGCATAACTTACGATGAATATTATGCTTTCTATTTACATCAAAAATGAGAGTTATGCATCCTTTGGATCCCGTGTATGATGAAAAGAGTAGGACTCTCATTTTAGGATCGATGCCGAGTGTCGTCTCGAGACGGAATATGAAATATTATGCTCATCCGCAAAATAGATTTTGGCGAACGATGGAAGACTTATACGAAGAAAGTGCGAGCGATTGGCGCGAATTCATTTTAAGACATCACTTGGCGCTTTGGGATGTGATAAAAACCTGTGATATTTCTTCATCGAGTGATGCTTCTATCAAAAACGTGGAGGTGAACGACATCGCCGAACTGATTGCAAAGACGAATATAGAAAACATTTTTGTTCTCGGCAAAAAAGGCTACGATTTGTACAACCGTTATGTCAAAGCGAAGACGGGAATAGAAGCGATCTATTTGCCCAGCCCATCGGCAGCCAATGCGACGATATCGAAAGAAGAATTAGCCAAGATCTACAGCATCATAAAAGAAGTAACAAAGTGAAGAGTTACTTCTTTTCTATGTAATATTTCGGATAATAGTGAATTTTTCGTGCATATTGTAAGGCGATCATGAACCGTCGGCTCAGATGATTGTCATTTTTATAAATGAGGGTGTGATAGGCTTTGCCTTCTTTTTTTAAACGTTCGGCTTTGGCTAGAATATCTCGGTTAGTGACATACTTTTTGACGAGAGCATATGGAAGATTCATCCACAATATTTCTCGATCGTTTCCTATTTTCTTTTGAAGTCTATCTTTTACGAGATCTTCGACGTATGCTTTTTGAATGGAGGCACCGGCCGGTGTCGTGAAATACGAGCTTCGACCTAGGCGAGGATTGATTTCGAAAATATAATACTTTTTCGTCACAGCATCCATCTTGATATCGAAGTTGGATGCACCAGTGTAGCCGATGTCTTCGAGGAAGTGAGCTATATCATCCATGAGAGGAATTTTGCCTGGAATCGAGATTATCGATGCATAGTTTCCGTACGTGGCCGGATGGTATTCTTCCAATATCGGCTGGCCGAGAGACATGACTTTCACTTTACCGTTTTTGTCCGAGTAAACGTTCAGTACCCGCATGTTTGTGTCGTCACCATGGACGAATTCCTGGATGATGAGGATGCCGTCATAACTCGATGTATAAATGTTTTCGATCGTCGCGAGCAATTCTTCTTTGGTGTTTATAAAATAAACTTTCTCTTTCCCTTCAAAAGAAGCATTCAAATATGCGAGCGAATTCGAGTTATTTGGCTTCAAGATGAGCGGATAAGGAAAGTCGACTCGAGCGATAACTTCTTTATAGTTTTTGCTCGTACACATGAGCGATTTGGGATACGGCAAGTGGTAGCGGTCGCACATACGGTAAAAGCTCTCTTTTTCATTAAACTTTTCTAGTGTCGCATGGTCTATAAAAACATTTTCGTACATCGTGAGTTTTTCTCGACCAAGAGACAGCATTTCCAAGTACGAGTCGCTGCAAGGGACGAGAAATATTTTCTCGTATTCTTTTTTTAGCTTATTGCCGAGATCGACCAATTTGTCGATGAGATAATTCGCATCATGTACTTTAGGGTCGATTAAGAAATCTATTATCTTGGAATTTTTACTGGGTTCCAAAATCGTCGTCGCAATCGCGATGGGTGTCACTTTATACGTCTCGTGAAAGACTCGAGCAAGACCATAAGCATTGTCATCGCTTCCTAGAATAACCGGCATAAATTCTTTTTTCATCTATTATCACGTCCTATAAAGATTATATTACAAAAGGACGAAAATAAAAAGTAAAGAGCGCAAGATTATGTAAATATTTTTCTTGCTAAAAGAGGCGAAATC
>CAZKKM010000090.1:0-5062 GCA_964553435.1 uncultured Muribaculaceae bacterium
TTACACTTTTTATTATATTTGATTCTAATTTTTCCGATACTTCTTGACTCTAACTATAAAAAAGAAGAAATAGCTGTTCGATTAAGGTAGATAATGAGGATATTGTGACATACATTTTCGACAAACGATGTCCACAGATGTAGATAGATGCGATGATTCGTTGCAGAAAAAAGCACTTAGTGCTATAATCGGAGTAGACATAAATTTAGGGAGAATTATATGATTAAAACTATTAAAGATGTTTTGGAAAACAGCACTAAACGATATCCAAATAAGACGATATTTTCGGAAGTTTCTCGAGAAATATCTTACGAGGATTTTTATGACGAATGTTCTTCCGGAGCGACCTTTCTGATAGACAAAGGGCTTTCGGGAAAGAACGTCTTAGTATTCATAGATAAAAGTATAAATTGTCTCGTAGCGATGTTTTCTTCGATCTGTGCGACATGTGTTTATACGGTGGCCGACGTGACGAGTCCTGAGAAGAGGCTTGAGAAGATAATCGAAACATTGAATCCGGAAGCAATCATCACCGACGGGAAGAATGCATCGAAATGTGAGCATATCGATTTGCCGAAGTATATTCTCGAGGACATGGTGAAAACGATGCGCGATGACGAGAAAATCGATGTGGTCAATGCCCGTATTACGGATTCGACTCCGCTTTATGTGTTGTTCACTTCGGGATCGACTGGAGTTCCCAAAGGATCGGTCATTAGTCATAGATCAGTCATCGCTTATGCGACAGATATATGCGAAACGTTTGGAATAAATGAGAATACAGTATTCGGAAGTCAGACACCGTTTTACTTCAGTATGTCGATATTGGATATATTTGCTACGGTATTGAGCGGGGCGACTTTCAACATCATTCCGAAAATGTACTTCTCTTTTCCAGTCAAATTGATCGAACATTTGAATACTTATAAAATAAATACGATTTATTGGGTGCCTTCGGCTTTGGGAATAGTGGCCAATCTCAATACTTTCGAGACAATAAAGCCAAAGTATCTCGAAAAGGTCCTATTTGCCGGAGAAACGATGCCGACGAAGTTATTGAATACTTGGAGAAAATATCTACCGAATATTTTATATGCGAACCTCTTCGGACCGACAGAAATCACCGATACAGGAACGTACTATATTGTCGATAGGGAATTTGAGGATACGGAGCCACTACCAATCGGCAAACCTTTTGCCAATTGTGATGTATTAGTCTTAGATGAAACCGGACGGGAAGTTTTGGATGGAGAGGTCGGCGAGTTGTGTTTCAAAGGACCATTCTTGGGACTCGGTTATTATAACAATCCAGATAAGACGAGAGAAATCTTCGTGCAAAATCCGGCCAATACAAGTTATCCCGAGACAATTTACAAGACGGGCGATTTAGTCAAATACAATGAACGAGGAGAACTCATGTATTTGGGCCGAGCAGATTTTCAAATAAAACACATGGGGTATAGAATAGAGCTCGGCGAAATAGAGAGCAACATCTTCGCTATCGATGGAGTAGCATCTTGTGCATGTATTTACGATGTTCAAAAGAGTCATATCGTGCTGTTCTATCAGTCCAATACGATAGACGAAGAGAGCATGCAAAAATCGTGTAAGGAAAAACTTCTTCCTTATATGTTACCTAATGAGATAGTGAAATTGGAAAGAATGCCCATGAATGCGAACGGTAAGATTGACCGCGTAAAATTGAAAGAAATGGAGAGATAAAAAATGGAAAAATTGTTAAATATATTGAAAAGTATCAAACCGGGAGTCGATTTTGAGAATAGTGAGAACATGATCGAGGAGGGACTAATCGATTCTTTCGATATCGTCACGATCATCGCAAAAATAAATGAGGAGTACGACATCGAATTCGAGGTAAGTGAGATCGTTCCCGAGAATTTTGCAACAGTCAAGACTTTGTATGAGACGATAGAGAGGATAAAGAACAGTTAATATGGCTATTCTTTCTTTCTCTTTTTTTGCATTAGTTCTCATACTTTTGTTGCTCTACTACATCACTCCTCATAAGTACAGATGGGTACATCTTTTGATAGGAAGTATAGTCTTCTATATTTTGTCGAGCAAATGGTTGGTCATATTTCCTTTGCTCACGACGGCGGTGATCTATTTCGTCGGATTGGCTCTCGATCGGGATAACGAGAAGGTGGCCGAACTCAAAACATCCGATTTTTCGGATGATGAAAAGAAGGTTTTAAAAGAAAAATATAAAAAGGAAAAAAAGAAAGTTGTCGGAATTGGTGTAATAGCTTCGATACTTTTGCTAATAGGAACTAAGTATGCAGGATTTATTTTGGAAAATTTGAACAGTGTATTTCGCCTATTCGATTCGGATGCAAGTTTATCTGTAGGCAAACTATTAGTTCCTCTTGGTATATCGTATTATACTTTGGAGGCTATCAGTTATGTGGTCGATATATATCGCGGAAAGATGAAAGCCGACAGGAACTTCTTACATGTTCTTTTATATCTACTCTATTTCCCAAAAGTCGTCGAAGGACCGATAAGTAGGTTTCACGAGTTGAAGGAAGCTTTCTTCGAGAATAATAAATTGGATTTTGCGAACATCACAGTCGGAGTAGATCTCATCATGTACGGATTGTTCAAGAAGATGGTCATCGCCGATCGAGCTGGAATATTTGTCAATCAAGTTTTTTCTTCTATTACTGGTGGATTCATAACTTTACTTGCAATGGTCTTGTATACGGTACAGATTTATGCCGAGTTCAGCGGATGTATCGATATCGTAAGAGGTGTATCATATCTCTTCGGCATCAAGTTGCCTCTCAATTTTAGACAACCTTTCTTCTCGAAATCCATTCAAGAATTTTGGCAAAGGTGGCACATGTCGCTCGGGGCATGGATAAAGGAATATGTGTTTTTTCCGATTTCTTTGTCGAGGATGAATGCCAAAGTTACTAAGTTTTGCCGGGAAAAATTATCTCCGCGTTTATTCAAGTTTGTCACAATTGCATTTCCCCTATTCTTCGTTTGGATAGTGAACGGCATATGGCATGGGGCAAGTTACAAGTACGTTATTTACGGTATGTACTATTATATCGTGATGATGATCGCACTTTTGGTAAAGCCTTGGACCGATAAAATTTTGGAGAAATTTAAAATGAACGAGCATATCTTGAGTTGTTGGCGCATATTTAGAACTTGTGTTTTGGTAATCATCGGTATGACTCTCTTTAGAGCGAGCACTTTGAATGAGTTCGGTACTACAATGATCAGTCTTTTCAAGAGAGGAGATGACATCATGAAGTATGGTCTCGCGACAATCGATTTTGTCATTTTGATCGTGGGGAATTTGTTCGTCTTAGGTGTAAGTGTCGCGGAGGAGAAAAAGAAAATTTCTTTAGAAGAAGGGTTTACTTGGAAACCTTGGGTGAGAGCTGTGGTGTATACTTTCATATTATGTTCACTCATAATTTTTGGAGTGTACGGTGAGGGGTACGATCCATCACAGTTCATATACGGTGCATTTTAGGTGGTGAATATGAAAAAATTTAAAGATTTTATGTGTGCGATAGGATTGACTTTGATCTTCTCTTATGTGATCTTATGGGCGGCCTCGCGTGTACTCATTCCGAAGTGGCTGGATGCCGAGAACAATCGGGCGGCATACATCATCAAAGGGTTTTATCGAGAACCAAAAAATTCACTCGATGTTCTCTTTACCGGCAATAGCGATGTGTTTCGGGGAGTTTCACCGATGGAGATATACGATGCGAAAGGGATCAAAAGTTACAATTTCGTATCGCCCGGTCAACGAATTTGGATAGCTTATCCGATGCTCGAAGAGGCATTGCGTTACCAAAAACCGAAAGTTGTGTTTTTCAATGTGGATGAGGTCTATTTCACATCTCAGACATTTGGAAATGCACATAAAGCATACGACAATATGAAGTTTGGCTGGCCAAAAATAAAGGGCATTTTGGATCCAAGTTACAAACATTGGGGAAAGCTTTCTCACTTTTTGCCGATATTTATCTATCACGATAGATACAAGGAATTGACTGGTGAAGATTTCAAATATGCCTTCGGCGATTACGATGATTATCTAAGAGGTATGGATCTCATCGCGAATAGCAAACCTTATGTGGCAAGCGAAGATTATATGGCTAGTTCACAGGAAACGGCCGTTATACCAAAAAGCAATTTAACTTATTTGGATAAGATGCGTGTTCTTTGTGAGAAAAGAGGTATCGAGTTCGTCTTGTTCGAAGTTCCTTCCCCTGATTCATGGAATTACAAGAAACACAATGCCCTAGAGGAGTATGCGAATAAGTATGGGCTCAAGTTTTTAGATTTGAATTTGCATTTGGATGAGTTAAATATCGATTGGAATACCGATACAGCAGATGGAGGTGATCATTTGAACGTCTTCGGCGCCGAGAAGGTTTCACGGTATCTTGCCGATTATATCGAAGAAAATTTTGCCATCGAAGCGAAGAGAAATGAACGTTGGGATGAACACTATGAAGAGTACCGCAAGTTCAAAGAGAATGCCATAAATGGAATACAGAGTTAAGGATTGCAGAAAATATTCGGACGATTTTTATAAGAAGATGTTCGACTCATTAACTTGGGAACAAAAGAAAAAAATTGCGACTCTCAAAAGATGCGAGGATAGGATGCTTTCCATATTGGGCCTGACAATTGCTTGCGAAATGCTCCATTGTCTTCCGAGTGATATCACATATAAAAAGAAAAAGCCAGTTGTACAAAATGGTCATATCTCTGTAACACACAAATATCCTTACGTAGGAGTCGCCGTAAGTATTAAACCGTGTGGCATAGATATAGAAACCGTAAGAGTGTTGGACGAGACGACTATAAAGTATCTGCGCGCGACAAACAGTATAGATGCATTGATCAAATGGACAAGAAAAGAAGCTGTTTATAAGGCAGATGAATCTGTGAAATGTAAAATCAGAACATGTATCATCGAAAAAGAATACGTTTTATCGGTGTGTGAAAGAGTTGCATGAAATGTGCAGCTCTTTTGCTTCTCAAAGTACATTTTTACTTGAAAAAC
>CAZKKM010000091.1:0-4994 GCA_964553435.1 uncultured Muribaculaceae bacterium
GTTTATACGTGTCTAATTCATTTATATTATATATCTTTTCATATTCATCGACCTCGTTATTGATATAATTACTAAAACCCGAAATCATATCGACAGTTTCATACGAGCTTGCTACTAAATCGACATCATTTTCTTCTAAAAAATCAACTAATTTTATCAATTCAGAACTATCTACCCAGTCATCGCAATCGACGACTTTATAATACTTTGCATCAGTAGAATAGAGAGCAGCATTCACGGCTGAGCCATGCCCACCATTTTCTTTATTTATAACTCGGACTGTATCCGGATATTTTCTACTAAATTCTTCTGCCATGCTTTGCGTATTATCTTTTGATCCGTCATTAACAATTATCAATTCAATTTTATCTAATAATTGAGGAGCTAAAAATGAATTGATACATCTATCTAAATACTGCTCCCCATTATAAGAAGGAATACCTATGGCTAAAATCTTTTTACTTTTCATGACCAATTCTCCTTATCAATTCATCATCATATCTTTTTGCAACTTGCGAAGCATCATATTGTAAAGCATACTCTTCATTAAAAATCAAGGGTTTATGAACAATACCTATTATAGTTTTAGCTATTTCTAATGGGTCAGCATTAACACATACACCGCCAACAGAAGAAATCATTTTTCCTGCGGGAGTATTTACGTTTGTCAGTCCAATTATAGGTTTTTTTGCTCCCATGTAATCAGCTATTTTGGCAGCGAAGAAAATAGAACCATAAGGCAACATTGAAAAATAAGCATCAATGTGAATTAAGTAATCTGACTCCTTCATAATTTTCAAACTTTCACCGTAATTGACAGGTTTCTCAACAGAGATAACATTTTGAAGAAAATAAACATAAATCATATTTATAATATTTTGAGGTATATTACCTACAAATCTAAATTTTATATTTTCTAAAACTTCTGGATTTAAATCCTTAATCAATTTTACTGCTCTTACAAATGGTTCAATAGAACGTAACGCATCAGAATGACCGACAAACGAAAATATTATTTTACCTTTATCCTTTCTCTTAATATCTTTTGGATATAGTTTTTTATCATAACTGTGTGGAATAACTAAACATTTTTTCAAAAATTCATTCTCATTTGGAATAATAAATCTTCCCTGTTCTTCATCTGGAACAATTACAATATCTGCCTTCTCTATAACAGCACATTGCAATCGATTTAGTTCCCCAAGCCTATTTATATATTTATTTCTTGAAAATTTACATAATTTATTTAAGCAGAAATTGGGAGCATTTATATAAATTTTTCTAATAATTTTTTTTCTATGAAATAACAAAGGAGCCGTTTCGTAAGGATTATTACCAATAGGATCAGCTAAACTAACTATCCATGGAATGGTTTCATCTATTTCTCTTATTTTTAAACCTACTATTTGTGACTCCGGAGGCATCGAACGAGTCATAATAGCATCAAATTTAATTTTTTTAGATAATTCTTTGTATTTTTTTAGACATTCTTCAATATACTCATCAAAATCGTCTGTATCAATAGAATAATGAATTATATTTTCAGATTCTAATACACTATTTGAATTATAACTCCAATTTTTAGATGACGCAGAACATAAATAATACTCATTTTTAGAATGGGCCAATAATTTATATGTCACCAATGCTTCCGATGTCGTAACAGGCGGATAAAACCAACTTACTACAAATATTCTCATTCTACTCAATACTCCTTCTAAATACTACTTCTCATTCATAAACTTCTCATACTCATCACACACTTCAACTCCACCTATCTTCTGAATTTGCCCGTGTTCTATCCAGACGACACGATTGCAGAGTTTCTTGATAGACTCTATCGAATGTGATACGTATAGGACTGTCGTTCCCCCGGTTATCATTTCCATCATTTTGGCTTCACTTTTTGCTTGAAACGCGATATCGCCGACAGATAATATTTCATCGACTATGAGTATTTCAGGATTTACGATGGTCGCTACACTGAATGCCAATCTGGCGACCATACCGGAAGAAAAATTTTGTACAGGTACATCTAAAAACTCACGCAACTCAGAAAATTCCACGATTTCTTCAAATTTAGAATCGATTAAATCTTTCGAATAACCCATGACCGCGCCGTTCAAATATATATTTTCTCGCGCAGTCAGTTGCATATCAAACCCTGCACCTAACTCTATCATAGGGCAAATATTACCATATGTCAAGACAGAACCTTTGGTTGGCTTCATGACACCGGCGACAACTTTTAATAAAGTCGACTTCCCAGCTCCATTAGAACCTATAAATCCGACAACCTCACCCTTTTTTACTTTAAAATCTACACTCGATAGGGCCCAAAAATCACTTTTTTTCTTTTTTCTCCTTTTATCTTTTTTAAACAAATCGATAAAACCTTGTTTTAAGGAAAAGCCTTTTTCGATACCTAAATTGAATCTCATCGAAACATCATTGACTTCTATCATAATTTCTTCTTTTTTCATAAAAGCCTCCTAAACATAGTAAATGAACTTATCTTGTGTTTTCTTGAAAATGAACATTCCTAATAACAAGAAACCTATGGCAAAGATGCCGCAGTAAACCCAAACGTTCAATCCTGGAGTTACATTATACAGTATGATATCTCTTACAAACTTGATGAACCAATACATCGGATTGAGTTTGAATATAATCATGAGCGACTCGGGAATAATTGATATATCGTACATGATAGGAGTCATATATGTCCAAAGGGTGATAACAACCCCATATATATAAAACATATCTCTCAAAAAAACCGAAATTGCCGAAAGAATGAACCCCATTCCGACAGTAAACAAAAACAAACACAAAAACACGTATGGCAACAACAAGTGATGAATATTGACTCCGGTACCTGTGATGAAGATTATGGCATAAAGAGGTATCAATGTCAGTAAAAAATTTATGCCGACAAATAGACATTTGGATAGAGGGAAAATGTACTTTGGCATATACACTTTATTGATAAGACCGAAGTTCGCTACAACGCTGCTCATCGCTAAATTGGAAGCTTCGCTAAAATAGTTGAAGATGACGAGTCCGCTCATCAAATAGACTAAATAACTTACTCCTGGTGTACTCATTTTAAACATGTTGGTAAATACCAATGCCATAACTGTCATAGTCAACACTGGATATAACAAACTCCAAAGTATTCCGAGCACACTTCTTTTATATTTAACCTTAAAATCTCTTGAGACCAACTGTGAAAGCAAGAACTTATATTTCTTAAAACTATACATTATATTTTTGAGTAACATAAAACGCATCCTTTCTTAAACAATTATACTATACTTGCGACTTAGTGGCAATCGATTTGTTTTGTCGATCCTTTTTTACTAAAAAAAGTACCATACTTATGTTGATACTTCCCTATTTAAATCATTTTTTTCATCTTCGAATATGCCGCCCATGAGAAAAGCAATTGGAATGCTCGTTGCCAAAAAGTTGAGTGAATTACCACATGCATATGATGCTAAAAGATATACACCTAAAGAAGAGATGAGACACAGATTCCACAAGCTTCTCTTTATTAAAATTTTTTTCAAAAGACAAATGAGCATATATATATAGAAAGATAGACATAATCCGCTACCTATGACACCAAAAGAGTAATATTGTAAGACGAAATCTCTTTCGATGTTTGTCACTCCCTGCATTCGCGAGTTCGAAATCCCGAAAAGAAAGTTAGACCACCTGCTGTCCACTTCCCATAACCTTTCGGCAATCATCATCTCCATTTTCCTGTAATCGATATAAACTCCTTTTCGTTGATCTTCTACCACTTTATTCCAAAACTCCATGTCGTACATATATGGATAGTATTCTTTGTAAAATTGTTCACCTATGGTTGCTTTGTTTATGTTATCTTCGATGTATTTTAAGTTCTCATCACTTGTGTCAACTACTATATTTGCACTCCCTACACCCTCTTTTTTCGAATCCATAGAACCGATATTTTGACTTCTTTTGGCACTTTCTATCTCTTGCATCCTGCTGTTGCATGGTGCAATAGGTAAAATTGCTATCCAACAAATAGCAACGACAATAGAAATGCCAACATAACCGGATATTTTTTTCTTGAACACAAAACAATATCCAAAATATCCTATGATAAGTCCAATCAAGATGAGCAACCCTCCATAAGTCGATAATCTCGTACCTAACATGAGCATTGCCAACATAATCACCATCATCAATATCGAACATGGAATATATCTTTTCCTATACTGAGTGCACTCGTAAAAAACGATCGGCAAAAGCGTCACTAAAATGACTGAAACTTGATTGGCATAAGTAAAAAATCCTTTAGTGGCGATTTCATCGACCGAAAGATTGCCATTCCAAGAAAGTATACTGAAACGTGTTATCTCATTCGTATAAGAAGATAACGAATAACCAATCAAATTGGTCACCACTATACTGCCAGCTATGAAAACTACCCATACATTTACTACCTTAAAAAAATCATCTTTTGTAACATTTTGCCATTTAAGTAAAAACAAAATAGTAAAAGGCATACTCAATTTTAAAAGAGTAGCTGCTTCACTTACAAAGCTATAATTTAAATTTACGAGATTGCTATTAAACCCAATCGCATGAAATCGAGATATAATTAAATATCCTAACATAGCTAAATAAAATGTCAACAAATACTTAATTTTTTTTCTGCACTTGGGATACATCACAAAGGTAATGACGACAAATGCTAAAAGAATAAGAATTCTTATTAAAGTTGTTATCCTATTATAAAAGAACGTCAAATCGAATATTGGCGATGTCATAAAATAAGCCAGTAACAATCGGCTGAAGATTTTTTCTTTCGTTAATTTACTTTTCATACTAACATTTTATCAAATAATATCTATATCGTCTACAGTTGTTTATAAACGACAAAATTTTATCTCAAAAGCGAACTTTATCGATCAATTCTTTTGCTTCTTCAAACGATATCCCCAAAACTTTTCCGATAT
>CAZKKM010000092.1:0-4659 GCA_964553435.1 uncultured Muribaculaceae bacterium
CGCTCTAACTCTTTTGAAGTTTCATACATAAAGGGTCGTGAGGGCATACCCTTGGTAAACCGTACTCGACCTTGCTCGGTATCGTAGTAGTACCAGCCGTCCTCACCGTGTCCGTTGACGTCATACTCCCAAGGAAGCGTGGGGTGAGGAGTTGCTGCTCCTTTGATGCCTGTACCAAACTCGACATAGCAAGCGTGTAGGCAGTCAGTGAATAAAATGCCCTTGTTGCCCTCTTTGTAGAGGGTAAAGGCTAAACTGTTTTGGAGTTCTCCACTATCAATCGCACCGAGTTCAATAATCTTAGCTCGGGCAATATCAACACCAGCCTCCAGCAGTTTAGAAAGAAAATCCTTGATATTCTGCTGTACCTTTTTCTCATACTCCTCGATTTGACGAATGGCATCGTCTATATTTCCTAGTGAAACTGTAATCTTATGCATCGACAGTTACCTCCGCTTTCTTAACCGCTATGAGCAGTGAGTTAAGGCTTTCCGCAACCTTTTTGACGGTATAGTCAAAGGCTTTGGTGGTATCAGTTTCGTCAATCCAAAATACAGTCTGCTCGTTGATAGGTAACGTCGTATCGCATATCACAAGGGTACGATCATAGTCCACAACATCACCGAACTGACGAGTTGCACTCTCGCCGAGAGCCGGTGATACATTGATACGAAGCTCAACCGGGGCGAAGTAAGTGGGTCTTTTTTCGCCCGTATCGTTTCCGTCTTCGTCAATGATAGGCTCATTCTTATTGAACAGAGCGTAATAAACAGTACGCTTATTGCGTTCTAACTCTCTCACGAAATCACGCTCCCATAAGGAATGATGTCAGAAAGCATTGAGTCGGGTATCGAGCCGTTCTCATATGAGCGGCTGATACCGTTCTCATCGTGAGATATTTCGCCCTCTGCACCTCTCTTGTTATAGAGATAGGCAGCGATTTCAACCTGTCTTGACTCATATCTGGTGGGGAGAGTATGAGCGACATCTTCGTTCATAGGATAAAGGTGGTTGAGAATCGCTCTTTCGGCATCGGCAAGGTACATAAGCAGCAAGTCGTTCTCGCTTGCTTTTGCACCGACCGTTAGCCGTAGTTTAGTAAGTTTGTAACTGTCTGCCACTTATGCCACCTCCTCAACTAAGAGATTGTATACCAGCCACTGGTTTTGGGATTGTCGCCTGTCGCAGGTGTCATTTCGACATATCCTACTCCGTCTTTGGCATAGTACGTTGTTCCGGACTGAACAGTGGTGTCGCTGGTCGCAGTTGCTGTCTTACCGAATGCTATATGAATGTCCTTTGTTTCATCAGTAAGAGCTGCAAGATAATACTTACGAGAGAAAACAGTATTAAGGCGTTTATTTGCCGCAGTTTCGGAACGAGTGTTCTTCACCACCTGTTCCACCTCTACACCCTTTTTGTTAAAGATTGTAACTGCTTCCTTTGTTGCCATATATACATCTCCGGCAGTCGCATCTTTCTTTGTGTAAAGATTTACACCAGCCACCGTACCGACATAACCATTTTTCGCAAATGTTTCGACATATTTAAGATCGTCTTTTAGTGACTTTCTAATAGCCGCCATATCGCTCGAACAGACAAATGCGAAAACGGGTACATCATCAAGATTTTCGAGATTAAGCATAGCCTGTGCATCAGCAAATGCAGCAAAATCAAAAGCAGAAACAGGTAAAATACGAGTTGCTTTAGCAAACTCTGCATAAATATCGCCGTTGACGGTGTTGAACATATCTGTACCAGCGTGTTTCATACCAACAGGAACAAGCATCGGATCATTCATAGCTTCTTCATCGTAATATTCAAATCTATTCTGTGCGAGCAAGATTTTATATTCTTTCTGTGTATATCCGACCTCAATTGATTTCGTATTGCCCTCGCCGAGTCCGAGCTTCTGAGTACCGTCAGTCGCTTTATAAACATTGATCTTGCGTATCATACCGGGAGTACCAACGAGATCATTATCGACGGAACAAAACTGTTGCAAATCAAGATGTGAGTTAAACTGATCCTCTACCTCGTTGGAAAGAAAAAAATTGTCATAAAGTATATTTGCCATTATTCATTACCTCCATATAGTTTTTGATATTCTTCAGGATTATTGACTGAGAAGTCGTAACGCTCTTTCGGGGATAGCTTACGGAACTTTTCAATAGTCATACCCTCTTTACCGTGAACTCCGGTCGGGGGTTTAGGGGTTTTCTTCAACAACTCGGCTCGGACTGCCTTTTCCGCTGCCGATTTCTGACTCCTGACAACCGCAAGCAAACTCTTGGCGAGCTTCATTGTTTTATTCGCATCTTCGGACACGATGTCGTCAATCAAATCTGCATAATCGGATTCTGCCAAGCCGTCAGCTATAAACATTTTCTCTATTTCCAGACGATTCAACTTAACAGAATACTCGTTCGCACGAGCATCAGCGGCGGCAATGGCTGCGTTCACCTTTTCCTCGCCTGTGAGATTACTGTTTTTTAATTCGCCAAGTTCCTTTTTCACTTTGTCAAGTTCAGATGCTGTTTTGTCAAAAATAGATTTTTCCACCGACTTCGGCAAAGTGGCAGGATCAACGAACTGTCGATTTGCGAGTACGGCATTGATTTCATCAATGGTCATACCCTCTCGGTATTCATCACCGAGCAATGATTGAATATCTGCCATTCATATTACCTCCTGTTTTTTGGTCTTCTCTGACTAAATGTCCTGTTGAGCCTTTTATGTGCTTCTCCCCACAAATTCCAGACGGCAAACACCGTCAAAAAATCCATTATTCCTCGACAGGATTGGGCTTGTTATTCGCCGGTGTGATACCGCCGTTGTTGCCATCGTTTCCGCCCTTTCCATTCTTCAAGAGATTGTCTGCATTAGCTTCATCCTTGGTCTTCCACTTGTTGCGGAGATACGGCAAGGAGTCAAGATACACCTGTTCAGGATCTCCAAACAGACCACTCTTGGCAATCGCAATCTGTGGATTGATGCCTGCTTCCAGCATTGTCAGCAATGCTTGGGTTTTGGTGAGCAGATTGTCTGTCTTATTGGGAATAAACTTGATGTCTATGTCGCTCAAACGGATTTCGGTTTCTTCGAAATCCTTGATGATCTTTAAGACAATTTTCAAGAAAGCCTTTTCGGACTTTTTGAACATCGCCTCAACATCTTTCGATGCGGCAGCCGCCGCAGACCAGCCGTCCCGGAGGATAACTGCTTGACCTGTATCGCCGGTCGTGCGGTTTGTGCCGTTTCGGTCGGGCATACTGCAAATGATTAAGACCATTTGGTATAGGTGATCCACAACCGTCTGTACCTGTTGCTGATTGAGTTCCGAAGACACAATATCAATGTCTGCCGGACAGTTTGAATCGCTCTTGAACGAGATCGCACCCAGCTCTTTCAGTTCATCGAACTGCTCCTCGGTGATACGCACATTGATGAACTTCATAAATGCTTGTACGAACTGCTCTATACCGTCAATTCGGTTAGACTCGACATTGTTGATTTCATCGAGCAAACTCATAACAAGTTCAAACGCTCCAATGCGAGCGGTGTTGGCAGCATATTCCACCACGGGAATATATCCAATAATGTGCTCTTTTTCTTTGATGATATTATCATCAGTCAGTTTAGTATCGGTTAGAGCGTTTGCAACCTTGACCTCAAAATATTTATTCGGTGTATAAATACAGTACAGTACAGAATCATCCGACTGCTCGACCTGTTGAATAGACATCACCGGCTTTTTACTGAAACCTCGACTGTAAACAACTGCGGTGAATTGAGGATCGAGCGTATCGATCTCAAAAGGACAAATTACGGAATCCGATTCGTTCTCAGTCGGCAATACCATTCGATAACCTGTACCGCAAATGAAAAAACACTCTGCCAAATCCTTGTCTTGAGTCGCTTTGTCCTGGGTAAACATATACTCGTTGAGCAAAGCAATCTTGCCGGTGATTTCCATATCGTCAGCTTCGGTCGGCAACTGTGGCTTTTCCTTAGTTTCAGTTCCGCTCTTAGTCGCTCTGCGAATATACTGAATAGGCTCGCCAAAGTCATATCCTACTTTGAAAGATACAATCTCGTGAGCGTGATTTTCGACCACTTTATTATTGATTTCGGGTCTGTGCTTTTTCTTCCGCTTCAAAATGGGCTGATCGCCACGATAATAGTTATACAGATACTTAATCTCAGCTTGATTTTTAGCAAAGTCCGGAAGAACGGACGATAAAACATTGATGAGATTTTTCCTCGTGATAACTTCCTCGCCGGTATAGAGAACTGTTCGACCGAAATAGTTCTTTATCGGAATCGCTTTTGTCATTTTTTCCCTCCTCTGCAGAAAAATAAAAAGGCTTGTCACTTGTTCCAATACGGAACGAGCAACAAGCCATTTATCCCAAAACGGGTATATGAGGTTCACCCTCAAAAATACATTCAATTGTATATTTATATTTTAGTTTATATCTTCCTAATTGTCAATGGTTTTATCTGGAAATATCATTAAAATTATACTCACATCGGTCGTCTAAACACTTTTACCTCTGCAACACCGTGATAAAGCTCTTCAGCAAACTGTTCGAGGCGGTCTCAAGCATCATCGTGAGCATTTTTACCTTTCATTTGATACCTAGAAATGTGTTTATA
>CAZKKM010000093.1:0-4421 GCA_964553435.1 uncultured Muribaculaceae bacterium
TATCGGAACCGGCAATTACTGTAACAGTATCTCCAACTTTTACTTTCATGAGCATACCCTCCTATAAAACTTCCGGAGCCAATGAGACGATTTTCGCATAATCCTTATCGCGAAGTTCTCTGGCTACTGGTCCAAGGACACGAGTACCGATTGGCGACTTGTCTTCTTTGATTAGAACACAAGCGTTGTCGTCGAACTTGATGTAACTGCCATCAGCTCTTCTCGTACCTTCTACGCTTCTTACTATAACTGCTTTGACTACTTTACCTTTTTTGACGTTTCCGTTCGGAAGAGCCTTCTTGACCGTTCCTACTACGACGTCGCCGATGTTGGCATATCTAACTTTACTTCCGCCCAATACTCTGATTACTAGAATTTCTCTTGCTCCAGAGTTATCTGCGACTTTTAATCTACTTTCTGGTTGTATCATAGTAACCTCCTATTATAAGATTACAGCTTTTTCAAGTATCTCTGCTAGCTCCTACTTTAGCTTCATTTTTTTCATCATGGGCATGGTACTTCTTAGAATACTTTACCATCTTACCATACAATGGATGCTTCCTCTGAGTTTCAACTAAAACCGTGATAGTCTTATCCATTTTGTCGCTTACTACTCTACCTACTAGAGTTACTCTTTTAGTTTCGCTCATAATTAGTTACCTCCATTCAATTTCTCGTTTTGAATCGTTTTCAATCTTGCGATAGTCTTGCGCAACTCGTTTATTTTGTGAGTTTGCGTGAGAGTACCATTGGATTGTTGCATTCTCAAACGGAACAATTCATCTTTACATTCGATGATTTTTGCGCTTATTTCTTCTAGTGTCAATTTTCTAATTTCTTCAGCTTTCATTAATTAACACCACTTTCTTTACTGACTATTTTAGTCTTGACGCTGAGCTTGTGAGAAGCCAATCGAAGTGCTTCACGAGCAATTTCCTCGGATACTTGTCCAACTTCGAACATTATCTTTCCCTCTTTTACTACAGCGACGTATTCCTCTACTGAACCTTTACCTGTTCCTTGACGAACACCCAAAGGCTTGGCAGTTCTTCCCAAGTGAGGGAATATGTTGATCCAAACTTTACCGCCACGTTTCATGTAACGTGTCATGGCGATACGAGCTGCCTCGATTTGTTTGGCATTTACATACCCACCTTCGGTAGCCATGAGGCCGTATTCACCAAAATGAAGTTCGGTATTTCCTTTAGACTTTCCTTCGTAAGAAAGACGATGAGGCTTGCGATATTTAACTCTCTTTGGCATCAACATGTGAATTACCTCCCTTTACATCTCTTTCTTTATTTGTATGACCTTCGTGATTTTCTCTATTTCCTCTGTGATCATCTCTGTTATTGAAACGACGTCTATTGTTTTCAGGTCTCTTGTTGTTGGCTTCCAATTCCTCTTCGAAACTAGGTACACCTAAGATTTCACCTTTGTATATCCATACCTTTACACCTATCTTACCATAAGTTGTATCGGCTTCACTCGTCGCATAATCGATGTTCGCACGAAGAGTATGAAGTGGTACGGTTCCTTCCGTATAACCTTCGCTTCTTGCAATTTCTGCTCCGCCCAAACGACCTGAAACCTTAGTTTTGATACCCTTAGCTCCTGCTTTCATCGTGTTTCTGATAGCGCGTTTTTGCGCATTTCTGAAACTTGCTCTGTTGGCAATTTGGTTGGCGATGGAATCTGCGACCAACTGTGCATTCATATCCGGATTTTTGACTTCGACGATTTGAACGTAAATTTCTTCACCTGTCAATTTCTTGAGTTCGCCGCGAAGAACTTCGATTTCCTTTCCACCCTGACCGATGATGACACCAGGTCTTGCAGTAGAAATCTTTACATTCGTTCTCTTCGTATCTCTTTCGATGACTATGCTCGATACAGCTGCATCCTTCAATCTTTTGAAAAGATACTCACGAATTTTGATATCGTTCAAAAGTTTGTCGGCAAAATCGTTTTTGCTGGAATACCATTTACTCTTCCAGTCCTTATTGACACCTAATCTAAATCCATTAGGATTGACTTTTTGTCCCATTATTTTGCCTCCTTTACAGTCTCGGTCTTTCCGTCCGAAACTTTAACTACTATGTGACTCGTTCTGTGATCGTGTCTATTTACACGGCTTCTCGAACCGAACTTGATTCTCTTGATTGTCTGTCCCGGATTGATAAAACATTCGGATACGAACAAATCGTTTTCGTTCATTCCCAAATTGTTCGTAGCATTAGCCGCTGCAGAATTTAGAACCTTGACGATCAATCTGCTCGATTTGGTATTCGTATTTGCCAAGATTGCTCTCGCTTCGGCGACACTCTTTCCTCTGATGAGGTCGATTGTCATTCTCGCCTTTCTTGGAGCAACGATAGCACCTTTATGTATTGCATATGCTTCCATTGTCTATCCCTCCTACTTATTTCCGCCGTGTCCGGTAAACTTGCGAGTGAGTGCAAATTCGCCCAACTTGTGACCGACCATATCTTCAGTTACATAGACGGGGATGAAATCCTTTCCGTTATGTACTGCGAATGTGAGTCCTACGAAATCCGGAAAAATAGTCGAACGACGAGACCAAGTTTTGATGACTTCTTTTTTAGGACTACTCTTTGCAGCTTGTACTTTTTTCATGAGATGTTTAGCTACATAAGGTCCCTTTTTTAAACTTCTTGCCATTATCTATTCACCTATTTCTTCCTTCCACTGACTATCAATTTGTCAGATGCTTTCTTATTTTTACGAGTCTTGAGACCGAGTGCCGGTTTACCCCAAGGTGTCATAGGCGCCTTGCGACCAACTGGAGCACGTCCTTCACCACCACCATGTGGGTGATCGTTAGGGTTCATTACAGAACCTCTGTTAGTAGGTCTTACTCCCATATGTCTCGTACGTCCTGCTTTACCGATGTTGACTAATTCGTAGTCTTCGTTTCCGACGACACCGATAGTAGCCATGCAAGTTCCCAAGACCTTGCGCATTTCACCGCTCTGTAAACGCAACAACACGTACTTGCCTTCTCTACCCATTATCTGAGCACTAGTTCCAGCACTTCTAGCAATTTCTCCACCTTTTCCAGGCTTCAACTCGACATTGTGTACTACTGTACCGACGGGAATACCGGCCAAAGGCAAAGCATTTCCGACTTTGATATCGGCCGTCTCACCGCTTATGACGATAGTGCCGACCTTCAAATCCTTAGGAGCCAAGATATATCTCTTTTCTCCGTCTTTGTATATCAATAAAGCGATGTTTGCACTTCTGTTTGGATCGTACTCGATAGTAGCTACACGAGCTGGAATGTCGTGTTTATTTCTTTTGAAGTCGATTATACGATACTTCTGTTTAGCGCCACCGCCGATATGGTTGACGGTTGTTCTACCTAAGTTATTGCGGCCTCCGCTTTTACTTTTAGAGACGAGTAGAGACTTTTCTGGTGTACTTGTCGTGATCTCTTCATTTAGAAGTGTCGACATTCCGCGTCTACCATTCGTGGTAGGTTTATACTTTTTGATTGCCATTTCTTGGTCCCTCCTATAACTCTATCTTGTCACCATCGACGAGTGTGACATATGCTTTCTTATATGTTTTCGTTTTTCCAGTATATCTTCCGACTCTTCTGTCTTTTGGCTTAGTAATCGAAGTCGTAATTTTCGCAACTTTGACTGCAAATGCCTTTTCGACAGCATCTTTGATTTGGAATTTGTTCGCATTCTTGTTTACTTTGAATACGTAAGTTTTTCCATCTTGTGACACAGCACTAGACTTCTCAGTGATAACCGGTGCAATGATAATATCTCCGTAATGCATTAGTTAAGCACCTCCTCGACATATTTAATCGCTTCTAAATCGAATACGATCGTATCTGAGTTGACAATATCCAAAACGTTCAAATCTTCAGCCATGATGGCATCGGCATAACCGAGGTTGCGAGTAGCCATATATAGATTTTCAGCTTCTCCCTTAGTTACAAACAACACTTTACCTTCCAATTTGAGATTGGTTATCAACTCTTTGACATTTTTGGTTTTGATATCTTTAAAATCGATATTGTCGACGACCACGAGTTCGTTGTCTATGACTTTATACGACAATGCAGACTTCAAAGCCAAGCTTCTTTCTTTTCTATTGGTTTTAAAACCATAATCGCGAGGAACTGGTCCGAAAACGATTCCACCATGTCTATATTGTGTGGCGCGGATAGAACCTTGACGGGCATTACCAGTACCCTTCTGACGATATGGCTTACGACCTCCGCCGGATACTTCTCTTCTATTTTTGACTTTGGCGGTTCCTTGTCTCATCGCATCTAACTGTAGTCTCAATGCTTTTTTTAAGACCACATCGTTAGGCTCGATACCAAAAATATTCTCGTTTAGTTTTAATTCTTTGACATTTTCACCTTTGAGGTTGATTAC
>CAZKKM010000094.1:0-4259 GCA_964553435.1 uncultured Muribaculaceae bacterium
ACGATTCTTTTACAAACAGGGCATGATTTATCAGATTTAAAACGAAAACTGGAGAATCCATCAAATGCTTTAATAGGTGGTGTTAAATATTTATCGATGTACTATTATACATATGGTGAATTGAGACCAAAACAAAGTATAATTGGTGACATGCTTTTAGGTGAAAAAACATTAATTTCTAGAACAGAAATCTCATGTTCATTATCTTCTGTTGTCAAGTTTATTTTGCACCATGTAAGCGAAAAAGAATGTCAGTTGTTTATGACTAAGCTTACTCCAATGGAAAGAGTCTATGTAGATGCACTTTTAAGTTATGGCGGTTATGAAAGACTGACAGTTTTATTAGGTTCTATTAAAGATACTGAGATTTTTTTAGAAAAATGTCGAGATTTTGAAGAATTAATAAGACCAGAAAATGAAAAATGGCTCGAAAGAATTCGATATTTTAAGTTGATATATGGTCTAGTAACTTTAACTGCTAGTAATTGGTACGATAGAGCAAATTTGATTTCTCGGAGTTATGAGGGGGATGAGATGGAACGTGAGACAGTTCAAGATATTCAAGACACTTCAACAGAAAATACCACAATGATAAAAATATTAAAACTTGAGCCAAAGCGCATAATATAAAAACTTCAAAAATTTGTTATAAAAAAGTTATATTTTTGTTATAAATAAGTTCCAATATTAAAAATGATGCAGTATAATTTGGTTGTACTTGAAGTAGAGAAAATAATTTTCTAGGGATTCGATATCTGAGCACTAGAGGCACCAGAATGAAAGTTACTCGAATTTTCATGTAGCAATAGAAAATGGCTTATCAAAAGTCATTTTTATTATTAATATGAGGAATCATACCAAATTGATACTGCAAATCAGACTTAAAACACATATAATCTGCTTTTTTGGTATAGCAAAAAGCAGTTCATAGATCGGTGTTCAGGTAATAATAGTAATTCAACAGTTCTTGGGAATAGTTCAATATTTTGCCTTCGGGTAGAACGAGCATGCGTGTGATTCCTATACTTTCGACAAAAGAAGGATTGTGACTTACGAGAATGAGTGTGCCATTGTAATCGGCAAAGTTTTCACCGATGATGTTTTGTGTTTCTGGATCGAAGTGGTTGGTCGGTTCATCGAGTATTATGAAGTTTGCTTTAGACAAGAGTATTTTACATAGGGCTACACGAGCTTTTTCGCCAGGAGAAAGAACTCCAACTTTTTTATCGACATCCGAGCCATGAAAGAGAAAATTGCCCAAATAGCCCCGCAGTTCTTGCTCTCGGTAATCGCCAGTTTTGACGTTGTCCAAAACTGTCTTCTGTTCGTCTAATATTTCCAATTCTTGAGCATAGTAGGCGATATCGGCTTTTTGATTGAATGTAATGGAACCGGTTTCCGGCTCGAGTTTGTGCATGAGCAATTTCAAAAGAGTTGATTTGCCGATTCCATTTTCTCCGACGATGAGAAACTTTTCATTTTTCGTTAGGGTAAAGGATAGATTGTGGTATAGCTGAGGTTTATTGGGATAGGCGAATGTCAGATTTTCGACTTCGAGAGGAATTTTGCCGATTTCGCGACTTGGAGTTATTTTCATATTTACACGACGATAAGTAGCATCGCGTGTTTCCAACTTGGACAATTTTGCGTCGAGCATTTTTTTACGCGATGCACCCAATTTTTTTAGCTTGTGATTGGTCGCGGATGCTTGGTCGACACGAGCGATAAATGCGCGAAGTGAAGCTATTTCTCTTTCTTGGTTCATGATGCGATTCTCTTTATCGGCCATTTCTTTCGCGTAGCGACGTTTGAAATCCGTATAGTTGCCATCGTAAAGTGTCATTTTGTGAGTCACTTTGTCGATGAAAAGTATCTTCTCGACGACCGCATTGAGGAAGTCGATGTCGTGGCTGATAATCAATTCACCACCATGATAATCTGCGAGATATTTTGTGATGAAATCTTTAGTCGATGAGTCCAAGTGGTTAGTCGGCTCATCCAAGAGAATGAGAGAAGAATTTGAAAAAAGAAGGTGAGCAAAAGCAATTTTCGACTTTTGTCCTCCGGAAAGATCGCGCACCTTCATATCCAACAAATTCGAATCGATGTTCATCTTTTCGATCAGTTCCAAAAGTTGATCTTCGGCGGCATATTCATCGAGAGTGTCCAGTCGATCTTGTATTTTGGCAGCCTTTTTTAGAAGTTTTTTCTCCTCATATGACGAACATGTGGTCAATTGTTCATAGGTGGCAGCTAGTTCCTCTTTCAATTCGTCTATTCCTCGAGACGAGTAAATATAATCCCAAACAGTCATTTCGAGACCGGTGAAATCTATTTCTTGAGGCAGATAACCCATGTCGGGATTGACGTCGAGTATTTGTCCTGTCTCCAATTGTATTTCGCCCAAAAGAATTTTAAAAAGGGTCGTTTTCCCGGCTCCATTTACTCCGACGATGCCTACTTTAGCATTGGCAGGAATGTTGAAGTTAGCATCGTCATAGATGATTTCCGGGCCAAATGAAAGTCTCAAATTTAGTCCACGCATAATAAATCTCTTTTCCTTTCACAGTCAATTATACCATATATCTTTTGTAAGATATAAATGAGTTTACAAAATCCGTTTTAAAATATATAATATAGTTTCGATAGAAGAAAGAAGGTAGTCATGAGTAGACGTACTTTTAAAAAAAGGCAAATTGAAGGTTATGTTCATATTGCCGTAGGAAACGGTTCTTTTGTGAAAACAAATTTCAGAGAATTGGAATCTATTCCAGGTTGCATCGGTCAACTTGAGAATGCGTTTGTCGCCAAAACAGACGAGAATGCGCATATCATTCAAATAGCTTACGATACGAAAAATAAGAAAACAAAATTTGTCATCTGTACACTCAACATGTTGTTCGGGTATGGACCAGATGTGCCGATTCAAAATGTCGTTTATGAAGAAGGAGGACTTTCTTTTAAAATAGACAGTCCGAGTGGACCGATACTCGGTTACATCGATCATCCGTATTTTGGAACTATGTATCCGATCTATTCTGAAATTATTCCAATAAAAGGAGTAGTTCCTTTAGATAAAATTCCAAGTTTTATAAAAGATGTGTGTCGAACAGATGAGTACGATATGGCGGTCGTGACAAAGATAGTAGATGGCCAAGCGAAAAAGGGGATTCTCACTCGAGTTTTGCGTTTCGATGATGGGAAGAAAACTTATGTGACAGAAAAATGGAAAATTATCGAAGATTGTTTTCACGATGAGATCATTTATCGTGGCGAGAATACATTCGATCTTTTGAACTATCGTGGTGAAGATAGGGAAAAACTTTTGTATGGCAAATTCTTTTACAGTGTTCATTATATTTTTTCGAATACCGGTAGTGTCGAACATGCATGTCCAATTCCTTTAAAAGAGTTCGCATTTCCGAGTATATTCGACGAGGCTTTGGTGACTTTAGGAAAGAAAGCATATTCAAGTGGATATGAGGATGCATATTATGTTTGTAAAAAGAGTAGTGGTACCGGTTTATATAAAGCACATTACAAGTATGTGCGAAGCGAATTCGATTATTTAAGAGAAGCCGGCGGTCCAGCATATATCGAGAAAATGCTCGGTTACTATTTCGATAGCTTGAATATAATGTTTGCTGGTGTGCCGACAAATAAAAGAGAAAAATTAATTGAGGCCATAGAAACACACAAAGCGACGGGAAAAGGAATAGTATTTGATGGCAAAGATGGTGCCGGAAAATACTTGAAAGTTTCATGTAAATATGAAGATGTTTCGGAGTTTTTAATTTTAGGTGAAAATGTCATACATCTTTTGAAAGATAAAGGAAATATAGCCTTATTGTGCGTAGAGGCCGTTCCCGGGCAGAATAAAGGTGTCGGACACGATACCGAATGTCGAATTAAAAGAACACCGGCAGTTTATAAAGTAGTCAAATCCGTATCTTATGGTGGTTCTACTTTTCTCGAAGGGTACAGAAAAGACGGCAAAATCGATGTCTTTGGACCAGATTTTTCGTTGCTTGCTAGCGAGACGAACTATTTTGAATATAAGAGGAATCTTTTAATAAGTACGAAAATTTTAAAAAGTTGTAGGGAGGTGACATTTTGGACAGATAGTTTGCAAAAACTATGTACAATTCGATCGACTAATGTCGAATTTAAAATTTCCGAGCGACTCAACATGCTTTTTGTAGTGGGAGACAATCGAGTATATGTAAGAGGTCTTTCTGGAACGACTTTGTTCAATGGAT
>CAZKKM010000095.1:0-4139 GCA_964553435.1 uncultured Muribaculaceae bacterium
ACCCCCAACCTTTAGATCCGTAGTCTAACGCTCTATCCAATTGAGCTATGGGTGCATAATATTGTCGGAAACAACAATATTATAGCATACTTTGTATTTATTGCAAGTGGTTTAACTCATATTTTCTAGTTCACTCATGATATTTGGAACCATCTGTTTTTTGCGGGAGATGACTCCTGGCAAATAATAGCCCTCATGCATATCTTCTATCTCATAAGCTAACGACATGAGCTTTTCGGCACTGCTATTGTAGAGTACGTATGATCCGTTATTTACGATATCGGTGATATAAAAAGCCATCACTTTGAATCCTCTTGCCTTGCAGGATTTATTTAAAAAGTCTATGTATTCTTCTTTATGCTCAAGAATATCTTCGTAGTCGAGAGTGAAAACTTGACTTATGCCGAAGTTCATATCGTTCGCTGTATATTCTTTATGGTCGTAGAATACAACCTCTTCGATAGAAAGACCTTTCAAACTAGAGCCGGCTTTGAGCATTTCCATACCGTATTCTTGTATATCGAGTTCAGCAATACAAGCGAGGTCTTTGGCAATTTCTTTGTCCCTTTCTGTAGCGGTCGGACTTTTCAGTATCAGAGTATCCGATAGAATGCCGGAAAGCATCAATCCTGCGATTTCTTTGGGAATTTCGATACCTGCTTCTTTATATAGATTATAAATTATGGAGTTGGTACTTCCTAGTATCATATTTCTAAAAGATATGGGAACATTCGTCGTCAAGTTTCCCAAGGCATGGTGGTCTATTATTTCTAGGATAATTGCTTCGTTTAGGCCATCGACACTTTGTTTTATCTCGTTGTGGTCGACGAGGATAACTTTTTTGCGATCGTAGGTGTTGACGTCTATTAGTCGAAGTAGTCCATTGCAGTTTCCACGTTTATCGACGATCGGATAGTTCGTATGTTTGAGTTTATTGGATACTTCAAAAAAGTCGGTCAAATAATCTTTTATGTCGAAAGTAATCGGTTTTTCATTTCGCAAAATACCTTTTATATAGTTGGATAAACCTATGATTTTGGATGTTTCGAAACTCTTTTTGCTAGTGCTTATGATATTGACATGATTTTTCTTTGCTTCTTCGAATTCTTCGTCGGTTAGCGATTGGTTACCTACTAAAATTATCAGTTTAACTTTTTTGTTTATACAGTAATCGACGACATACTTGCGTGCTCCGACGATTACGATTGTGTTATTAGAAATGCCAGAATCAGCTAAAATCAGTTCGCTCGAGAAGGTAGCGGCCATTATTTGACCTACAATTTCATCATCAAATTTGAGTATTTCTTTTCCATCTAAAACTTTTAAGATGTTGTCATACGAAGCACATAGACTATCGAAGTCGCCTCTTATAAAATCGGTTGCGATCTCCTTTAAAGAAACGTATCCTGTAAATTTCTTTTTATCTTGGACGACAGGCAATCCCGTGATGCCATTGTCGACCATATACGTGTAAGCTTCGTAGATAGATGCCTCTTCGTTGATCATGATATCCCTTCGGAAAGGTACATCTTCTATTTGAACCTTGACATCGTTTAAAAATTTAGGATGGGGTATCTTAAAATAGTTTAATACGAATTCTGTTTCTTTGTTTATCTCACCTAAAACACGGGGTTCTGTGTCCATGCCCATTTTGTTTTTTAAATAGGAAAGACTGATGGCTGCGGTTACACTGTCGGTGTCCGGTTTTTTATGTCCTATAATGTATGTCTTCATAATTTCTTCCTTCTTTTTTATATTATCGATGGTATTATATCATTAAAGTTATCAATTTAAAATCGTTTTTTTAACGAGATTTACGTTTTTGAATATCGTAAGTTATGTGCAAAAGCAGTTTTGTAGGTATGAATTTTTGGAAAAAGATAGTCGCTTTCATCTTGAAAGTTGGAATGATGATGAGTTTTCCTTTTAGCATCTTGTCTATTCCGTAGCGCGCAACGTAGGCAGCATCGGCACCTTTTATCTTAAATTTGCCTTGAGCGACACGGTTAAAGTTAGTATCGACTGGTCCAGGACAAAGAGCGCTTATTTTGACGGCAGATTTTGCACGTAGCAGTTCTTCGTAGATACCCATGGTCAATTTCAATACATAATTTTTGGTAGCATAATAGGTGTTGAGATGTGGTCCAGCCATGAATCCAGCGGACGAGGCGACATTCAAAATGTATCCGGAATTTCTTTTGTAAAAATCGGCAAGAAAGAGTTTTGTCAATATGTGAACTGCGGTTACATTGACTTCGATCATTTCGAGTTCTCTATCCAAATCGGTCTTTACAAAATCGCCGAAAAGACCAAATCCCGCATTGTTGATGAGTATATCGATATTTTCGTCCTTAACTTGTTCGTAAAGTTTGAATACTTCTTTTTCATCTCTCAAATCGGCCACGATGATGCGAACATGGCCTTTTATTTTATCGGCGACACGGTTCAGTTTTTTTTCATCTGATCCGGTCAAAATCAGATCATATCCCAATTCGTCTAAATATTTGGCCATCTCTTCTCCAATTCCACCTGATGCTCCTGTCAATAATACTTTCATTTTTTTCCCTCACTTTTCAATTCAAATAATATATCACGCAGCTCGACGGCACGTTCGAAATCTAAAGATGCTGCGGCTGCTTTCATTTCGTTTTCCAATTTTATGAGCAAGTCTTTCTTTTCAGCTGGGCTCATCTTAGGTTTGTCTGTCTCTTCGCTCAGACTGTTCGAGATGACTTCTCTTATTTCTTTTACAATCGTCTTCGGTACGATATGGTGTTCTTCATTGTATTTATTCTGTATCTCACGTCGTCTCATCGTCTCTTTTATGGCAAATTCCATCGCTTCCGATACGGTATCAGCATACATGACGACGTGCCCACTCGAGTTTCTTGCGGCTCTTCCTATAGTTTGAATGAGACTGCGAGAGCTGCGCAGGAAGCCCTGTTTGTTCGCATCCATGATACAGATGAGACTGACTTCTGGGATGTCTATACCTTCTCTTAAGAGGTTGATGCCGACGACACAGTCGTACTTACCCATGCGCAAATCGTGAATTATCTTGAGTCGTTCGAGTGTCTTGACTTCGGTATGTAAATAGGCCACTTTGATACCGACTCCCATCAGATAATTGGTCAATTCTTCGGCCATACGAATGGTAAGAGTTGTGATGAGGACGCGTTCGTTCTTTTCCTTGCGTTCTAGGATGCGGTCGATTAAATCGTCTATTTGACCTTCAGTTTTATGTACTTCGATAGTCGGATCCAAAAGACCTGTAGGTCTGATGATCTGTTCTGTGTACTTTCCGTCGGTGAGTTCCAATTCATAATCGCCTGGTGTAGCTGAGACGTATATTATGTCATTTATTTTTGCATCGAATTCTTCGAATTTGAGCGGTCGGTTATCGATAGCACTCGGCAATCTGAAACCGTACTCGACGAGTATATTCTTTCTCATCCGGTCGCCGTTATACATACCTCGAACTTGAGGAATAGTGACATGTGATTCGTCTATGAGCATGAGGAAATCTTTAGGAAAATAATCGATGAGAGTAGTCGGTGTTTCGCCAGGACCACGAAGGGCCAGATGACGGGAATAGTTTTCTATTCCATGACAGAATCCCGTCTCTTTTAGCATCTCAATATCGTAAAGTGTTCGTTCCCTTAGTCTTTGTTCTTCGATGTATTTGCCGTTTTCTTTAAAGTAAGCTAGTCTTTGTTCGAGTTCTTCTTCAATTCTCTTTATCGTTTCACCGAGTTTTTCGGGGTTCGTCACATAGTGTGATGCCGGGAAGATGGTTATCGTCTTCTTGTTTTGTAAGATGACTCCTGTCAGAGGATCGAACGTACATATCTTTTCTATTTCGTCTCCAAACAATTCGATGCGCACTCCTGCCGATTTCTCATTGGCGGGTATGACTTCTATGACGTCTCCATGAACACGAAATGTGCCGCGATGGAAATCTATCTCGTTGCGTTCGTATGTCATGTCGACTAATTTTGTCAAAAGTTCGTCTCTTTCGATCGTGTCACCTACTGTTGCGATCAACATATGACTTCGATAGTCTTCGACTTCTCCTATACCGTATATACAAGAGACACTTGCGATCACTATGACGTCGTCGTAATTTAAAAGTGAACTGG
>CAZKKM010000096.1:0-3998 GCA_964553435.1 uncultured Muribaculaceae bacterium
TTAAACTACACCCGCATAAATCAAGTAGACAATATAGATTATAGCCTACTTTTTTTATTTTTGCAAGGATTTTTTGACCTTTTGAACTACTTAGGCTTCAAATTTTTGACTATCTATTTAACAATATGTAAAATTGATAAGTATTATAACCTATTTATTCTTTCTCTTGTACACTATCTGTTTAAATGTCAAAGTTTTAGGCGACTCTTTTACTTCATCTCGAACAAAGAAGTAACAGTTTCCACAAAGAGCTACATAAGTCGTATTACCTACACCATCTATAGCCACCTGCTCTCCTTCAAAAACTGGTATTCCGTTTTCTAATCGCAGATTTTGAGTGGCATTTCTTTGAAAACAGAGACGACATATGGTCTCGACCTGTCTATTGTCGTCGGCAATTTGTAAAAGCCTCGTCGATCCTGGAAAACCTACCATCTGGAAATCGCATCGAAGACCGTAGGCATAAACAGGAATATCCATCTTCTTTGCAATTATGTACAATTCATCGACCTGACTAGGTGTCAAGAATTGAGCCTCATCTACTAATATACAAAATGGTCTTTCTTGTCCTACAATGAGATCTAAAATTGAACAATTCTCATCGACCATATAATCGACCTTTCTTGAACCACCTGCGCGAGAAACTATTGTGTTCTCCCCCTTCGAATCTTTTCCTGGTTTTATCAAGATAAAAGGTATCTCACCTTGGGAATAGTCGTACGTTTGCTGCAATAGCATAGTCGTCTTCCCGCAATCCATCGAACCATATCTAAAATTTAATTCCGCCATATTATTTACCTCCTGAATATAAAATTTCTTTTATTCTTTCACTAATGAAAGTGATACTTTATTTTTATTTGCCAATACTTCTAAAACATAACATTCTACTACATCTCCAGCACTTACGACATCGCTTGGACTTTTGACGTAGTTTTTGCTCATCTTGCTTATATGAACGAATCCGTCATCGTGTAAACCGATGTCTATGAAGGCACCAAAAGATGTGACATTGCGTACCGTTCCTGTGAGGCACATGCCAGGTTTTAAATCTTTAATATCGAGTACATCACTTCTAAATACCGGAGCATTAACTTCATCACGGATGTCTTTGCCTGGATGTTTGAGTTCTTCTAAAATATCTTTAATAGTGTATTCGTCAGAATCTATTTTTTCGCTCAATTTGTGAGCATCCGCCTTATCCAGTACAGATTTGAATTCATCTTTACCGAAGTTTTCGAGGGAAAGTTTTAATTCATCGAGAATGGCTTGCGTAACAGCATAACTTTCGGGATGAATTCGGGTTCTATCGAGAGGATTCGTTCCGTCCGGAATACGCAAGAAACCGATTGCTTGCTCGTAAGCCATGTCTTTGAGACCAGCTTTCTTGAGTTCTTCTCTACTCTCTATTTTGTGATTAGCTTTATATGTCATCAATTTGTTGATTATCGTCTTCGTAAGACCAGAAACATATTCTAAGATGTTTGGACTGGCCGTATTTATATTTACTCCGACTTCGTTGACTACTTTCATGACCGTGAAATCGAGAGCATTCGACAGTTCTTTTTGGTTGACATCATGTTGGTATTCCCCTACTCCTATGGATTTTGGGTTTATCTTTATAAGCTCGCTGAGCGGATCTTGCAATCTTCTTCCGATCGAAATGGCACTTCTCTTTTCGACAGTCAAATCTGGAAACTCCTTTATTGCCTCTTTGCCCGCAGAATAAACACTCGCACCAGCTTCACTTACGACGGTGTATTTGACATTCGTTCCCTTGATAACTTCGGCAACAAATTCTTGCGATTCTCGACTTGCTGTACCGTTTCCGATGGCTATCAAGTCGATTTTATACTTGTCTATGAGTTCGAGCATTTTCTTTTTTGAGCCCTCAAAATCATTCTTAGGTTCATTTGGATAGATCACTTCTATTGCCAAAACATTTCCGTTTTCATCGAGAACAGCCAATTTACATCCAGTTCTAAATGCGGGGTCGAATCCGAGAACACGAGAACCTTTTATGGGCGAGGTCATGAGTATGTTTTCCAAGTTTAGACTGAAAGTATCGATGGCAGTTTTTTCGCTGGCTTCAGTCAAATCACTTCTAATTAGACGTTCGATACTGGGAAGCATCAATCTCTTCAGTGAATCTTTCAAGGCCGCTTCGATATATGGTACAGCGAACGACTCCTCTTTTTTGATTATCTTACTTCGCAAATAATTGTATATTTCGTCATTATCGTAATCTAATTTGACAGAGAGGACCTTTTCTTTTTCGCCTCGGTTGATTGCTAAGACACGGTAATTTTTGATGTATTTGATTCTATCGGTGAATTCGTAATACATCTCATATACAGACATCTCATCTTTGGCATCCTTTTTCTTTTTGGTGACAATCGTTCCCGTGTTGAAGATATAATTCTTAGTCGAATTCTTATAGTATGTATTGTTCGCTATCCATTCACTGATGATGTATTGAGCATTTTCGATGGCGACTTCTTCGTCCATATCGTATTTTCTTGTTAAATCGTGGATATCGCCTTTAATAGGGAAGCTCATGAGCATCTTGGCAAGAGGTTCTAGTCCCATCTCTATAGCTATACTTGCCTTCGTTTTCTTTCCTTCTTTAAATGGCTTATATATCTCATCGACTTCGACAAGTTTGGTCGCAGCAAGGATGGCAGAACGAACATCTTCGGTCAACAGTCCCTTTTCGTCGATCAGTTTAATCGTGTTTTCTTTTTTTTCGAGTAAATTCAGTTGATAATTGTAGATATCACTAATTTCTTTTATTTGCGTTTCATCTAAGTTGCCAGTCATTTCCTTACGATAACGTGCAATAAAAGGAATTGTAGCTCCTTCTTTTAGTAAAGATAGAACGGCTTCTATTTGACTTTCTTTTATATTGAGATCGCGACTCAACTTTTCTATGATTTCTTTATTCATTATTCTTACACTCCTATACCAATTATATAACAAAGAAATTTTTCACTCAAGAAAAAAGACGAATATTTCGTTTATTTCGTCTAAAGTTTGTTTTTAAATACGATTTGAAAAAACTACAATTCGTTTGCCCGAATTTTAAGTCTATCTTTACCGAGAAGTTTTAAGATTTCATACAAATCCGGTGTCATCGATTCGCGAGTAAATGTAATACGTAGAGCTGTGGAAATATCGCCGACATGTCCTTTGTAAGCTTCCGGATTTTCTTTATATTCTTTAACTTCCTTGGCATAGCCAAAGTCGGATGCGAGCATCTTAACTTTATCGAACCAGGTTTCTTTATCGTCTTTTTCATCGTAATATTTTTCGAGATATGTCGTGACAATTTGTCGAATTTCTTCACGATCGTGTATGGTCTGGAATTCGTAGTCCTTTTTTGGCGATGACCATAATTCGTCGAACATGTACCAAATTTTATTTTTGATTTCCGAATAATGTGCGTAATCTTTGCGTGGTTTTTTTTGCTCTCTTTCAATGTTAAGTATAGCCGTCACATATTCAGGTGCTTTTTCCAAGATTTTAGAAAATTCTTCATCGTATTTTTTTGCCCAAGTTAGCAACTCTTCGAAGAGGTCTTTTGCGCTCATCTTGCTGATAATATTTTTGGAAATGTTATCGAGTTTATCGAGATCGAACAGAGCTCCCGAAGAACTCATCTTTTTTGGACTGAATTCGAACTCATAGAATGGTGCATCAGGGTGAACGGTTCTCCACTCTTCATAATTGGAGTTGGCAATCGTCATGACAGCATCGACTATCGCCAGAGGAGGATATCCTTTTTCGACATAGTAGAACATCAATGCCTCGGGGTCGAGTCGTTTGCTTATCTTTCTGATCGTGTCCCCGTCTTTTTTGAGAATGAGGGAATTGTGGATATATTTTGGCATTTCGAAACCAAAGGTTTTGAACAGTTCATAGTGTATAGGTACACTCGAAATCCATTCTTCTCCACGGACGACGTGAGTAGTTCTCATAAGATGATCGTCGACGAGATGAGC
>CAZKKM010000097.1:0-3884 GCA_964553435.1 uncultured Muribaculaceae bacterium
TTTCCAAATATGTATTGACTAGCCCTTGCCAGTACATCTTCACATTCGCCTCGGCCGTACCTGTATTTGTTATAGTAAACTTCTTCGTGAGCGATTCTCCGAAAGATAGCTCTCCAGTAATCCCGGTGTCGTTATCCGTGAATCTGACACTCACAGTTGCGGTATTTATCATAGATTCTACCGGTTTCATATCGCCCATTGCTGTAAAATATGCAAATGAAATCGTTCCTATGATAGTGAGAATAGATGCTATTCCTACAACTAAGCATATCGTTTTCTTCGTCTTTAAAGCCATCAATTGTCCTCCCCGTAAATGGTTTTACTATACCTTTTGTTTATTATAAATATACTACTCTCGTACGGTACTTGTCAAGTGCCATTTGTCTCTTTAATTAGCAGATTGATAGTAAAATTCCTCTTAGGAGGTATGTTATGAAACTGACAGCCAATCAATACGAATCGAAAGAAATATTTCGAATTGTTCGCGAATGGACGAATTTGACTCAGGAACAGATTGGTGAGCAAAACGGAAAAAAAGGTCGCGCTTGGGCTAAAAATATCGAAGGTGGGAAAAGTCGATTTTATTTTGAGGATTTTTTAAAGCTTTGTAAGAAAAATGGAATCATCATTACACTCGAGAAAAAATAAGATTTTCTGTTAAAAAAAAACGTCGGTTACTTCTCCGCCGTTTCTTTTGTTTCGGTCTTAGTTTTGTTTTCTTTCAAATCTTTTTTATAGGCTTTGCAGGCGGCATCCAAATCTTTGAAAAGCTTTTCTATGTCGGCTGCTTTAGCTATGCGTGCACCACTTGCATGGGCATGGCCTCCACCGTTGTATTTAGCTGCAACTTCGTTTATGATTGGACCACGACTACGAATATTGACTTTGTAGATTTTATTTTTTTCGTCATAGGAGACGAGAGCCCAGCATATTATCTCTTCGATGTTATTGAAGTTGTTGACAAGATTCGAAGCAGTTCCGGAATCGACATCGTATTTTTTGATAATTTTGTTATCAATTTTTAAAGAGCCGAATCCGTTTGCTGTGACTTTCATGTGCTCGGTGATATAAGATTGAAACTTCACTTCGTTTAAAGGACGAAGAAGAAGACGCGGATAGATTTCGCGAATGTTTATTTTAGAATTTTTTACTAAAATGGACATCAATTCTAAGGTTTTACCGCCGGGACTTGTGAAGAGAAATCTATCTGAATCGGCAACAACTCCGAGGAAGAGATTTTCGGCAATTCCTTTGTTAGCGCGATAACGAGCTGAGATCAAGAATTCCGTGATCATTTCACACGTGCTGGAAGCTTTTTCATCTATCCATTCGATGGTACCCATCTTGTCTTCAAAAGGATGGTGATCGATTTTGATGACATCCGTGTATTTGGTGATGTCAGCCGAGTCGATGCGAGATATGTTCGGACAGTCGAGAACGAAAAGAAGAGCTTTTCCCATTTTGTTTTCATCTAACTTGTCCAGTGTTCCATAATATTTGAACTTGTTGACTGGAGCTCCGACGGCATAGACTTTTTTAGAAGGATATCTGAGTTTTATCGCATCTCTAAGAGCGATTTGACTGGCGACGGCATCAGGGTCCGGGCCAACATGTCTCGCTACTACGATGGTGTCGTATTCTTTGATTCTTCGAGCGATCGCTCTAATTTTAGAGTTCATATTACTCCCCTTTTCTATTTTATAAGTTCATATGTATCCGCTGCAATCATCAATTCTTCATTGGTAGGAACGACATATACAGGAATCTTGGAATCTTCTGCACTGATTTTAGCCATTTTGCCGCGCATGTCGTTGGCTTGTTCATCGAGTTTAACACCTAAACTTGCTATGCGCGCGACGACGTTTTCTCGGGTCATGATGCTATTTTCACCGAGTCCTGCTGTAAACGTTATGACATCGGCCCCACCTAAGAGATTATTGTACATGGCAATGTAGTTCGCAATACTTTGAGCTAGCATATTTTGTGCAAGTATGCATCTTTCATTGCCAGAAGCAATACCGTCTTCGATATCTCGAGAATCGGAACTAACTCCACTTATTCCTAATAGACCGCTTTTTTTGTTCAAATCATCGATGACTTGATCGAGATTTTTATTTTCTTTTTTCATGACGAAAGGTATGATGCTAGGATCGACGTCACCCGAACGTGTGCCCATGATGATGCCCGTAAGCGGAGTGAAGCCCATCGTCGTATTGACGACTCGTCCAGAGTCGATGGCACAGATACTCGAACCATTTCCTATGTGACAGTTGATGACTTTGAGATCGTCACGTCCCAAGTATTCGCTGATCGTCTTATAGACGTAGCGGTGACTCGTTCCGTGGAAGCCATATTTTCTAATTCCATATTTTTCGTACCATTCGTAAGGAACAGGATAAAGGTATTCCGTCTCTTTCATAGTTTGATGGAAAGCAGTGTCGAAGACGGCTACCTGTGGAGTATTTGGAAGTGCATCTTGAAAAGCTCGAACACCCATCAAATTAGCTGGGTTGTGAAGCGGAGCAAATTCGATGCATTCTTCACAGGCTTCGATAACTTCGTCAGTTATGAGAACACTTTTTGAAAATCTCTGTCCTCCATGTACCATGCGGTGACCGACTCCGTCCAAATCGTCGAGACTGTCGATAACTTTATTGCCTATCAATTCTTCGATAAGATATTTTACCGCAACCGAATGGTCTTTCAAATCGACCTCTCTTTTGATTTTTTCACCGTTTATTTTTACCGAATAAAAACTGTTTCCAATTCCTATTTTTTCGAAATTACCACTTATCAATTCTCTATTTTCTGGTAATTCGAAAAGAGAAAATTTAAGTGAAGAACTTCCTGCATTTACTGATAATATTTTCATTTCTTTCACCTCATAAATATTATACAAAATAGGCCAAATATTTTCAAGAATTTGTTGTCTTCTAAAAGAACTGTGGCTATTTCAGAACGAAAAGAGAATCCTTCTCTTTTTTGGTAGATGATGAATGATTTAAATTGCAGTTTATTAGTGACAGTGTAATTGCTAAAATCTTTTATTCCAATAATCATTTGCTTCTTGTTTCGTAAGTTTCCTAATTTCAGTATTAGGAAATTCTCTATATTCGCTCATTCTAAATAATGCTTTGTTGTCAGTACACTTTTTATCTTTATTCTTTTTTAAATAGTCTAGCATTTCTTTATCATCAACAAATATTTTATATGACTTTCTCCCTGTTTTGCTGATTAGCTCATATACACCGCAGTATCGTTTAGTAGCATAATCTGCTGTTCTCAAATATAACTTTGCAACTCCAAAAGTTTTAAACGGGAAGTTCCATCTTCGAAGTTTTTTTTCAGGATGTTCTTCTATACAAATATATCTACCGCAAGTTCTACAAATATATTGTTCGTAGTTTTCTAAACAATCCATATCCCCTACTCGTGGTCTTTTGGTATTATATTTACTATATTTTTATCTCCCAGACAGATTATAATTTGACAATTACTTTGTGTTTTCTTCTATTGCTTTTTTACTATTTCTATATAAAGCGAATGTTATGAAAAATACTAATGCAGGTGGTACTACTAATTTTATTGGACTTTCATTTACTATAAATTTAACTGGACTATCTTCTCCCAATATAGAACACATAACTCCTGCAACAAATATAAAAACCGAAATAATTGATAATGTTAAAAATATATTCTTTTTTATTGTTTCTTTCTTCAAATTAAACACTTATTTTTCTCTCCAATCTTTTTACTTTGTTTATAAACTGTATATTATTTTTTGCTATCAACTAATTTTTCTATATCTTCAACATAGATAGAAACTTCGCCACATTTAGGGCAAATTGCAACTTTAGGTTTTCCTATTCTTCCACTAAATAACT
>CAZKKM010000098.1:0-3758 GCA_964553435.1 uncultured Muribaculaceae bacterium
TAGCGATTTTACCTCCACATATTACAATAGATATCGTAGGACATTGCAATATGTCTGGAAAAGATGCTACTATCTATTCGATTGATGGCGAAAACTATATAATACAAGACGGGGAGTTTATCAATATACCTGTCAAAGAAAAACCTCTTCATATGGCAGTATATGAAGGTGAGTATGGCTCTGTAGTGATCAACTCTAACTCAAAAGAAGATTTTAGTAAAAAATGTGCGGAAATCGAAAAATTGAACGACGAAGATTTTGAAACAGTTCTTCAAGCACAGTATAACTCTTCTACAGAAATTCAAAGAAAATATCCGTCTCTAGTTCTTAAACCGATTCAAAAAAATTAATATAAAAAGGGCAACTACTTCGTTGTCCTTTTACGTTCCTTAAATGTACAGATGCCGAGTATTATGAAACCTGCTGAACTTATCAACATAGCTTCCTTCTTCAAAGGAGCACGATATTCTATTTTTACCTCGTGCATACCACGTTTTATTTCGAAACCCAAGAAAGCTGTATTGACTTTTTCGATATTTACTTCTTTGCCATCGACGAACACCTGAAACCCTTCGTCATAAGGCAAACTCGTGACAAAATGACCGTCATCACTGACCGAAATGTTTCCAAATATTACATCTCCTTTGGTTTTATCCATATCGAAATTGAACTCATCTATGTCGGCTTTAGCACTTCTTATATCTTCATAATCCAAAGCATAAAGTTCTATATTGCTGATGCGATAATGCCCTTTGACAAACTCCATTTCGTACTCTGTTTTGTTTCTGTTCGCGAGCACATAATCGAAATCGTAATTTTGATTGTGATATTTCCAACTTGAGCACGTCAATTTGTTCTTGACATTATCTATATATACCGAAGTATCGCCATCTCGACAGGAAGCGCTTTCCAACATCTTGAATCGGACAAAAACGATTTTGTTTTGATACTCTTCGGGAATTTTATAATACATTCGCGATTTTTCGTCGGCATCGAACGAATATACACCGTTCTCCTCAGTCACTTCGATGTTTTTCGTGGTTATATCTCGCTCATCGAAAGTGAATTGTTCTACTTTAGGTTCGTATTCGCCATTCGACTGAGAACCAGCGATAACTTTGTAAAGTAGGGCAACCGCTCGTTCGGGATGACTCAATTTGTCGAAATCGCTCGTGCTCATCACATTACTTCGGGCATACATTAGAGGGAAGACATCTTCGTTGCGGTATATCTTTGTCCCGTCGACGACTTTATAAAGATCATACCCGAAATAATCTGCCTGATTATCTATCAGATATTTGTTGCCGGAAAACATCAAGAATAACAAGTTGGCTGTCGGTGAGGTTATAACTCTATTGCGATTTTGAATTGGATTATTCATCTCATCGTAATAAAATCTATTATAATCCAAATTGTACGTCGATGAATATAAAGTGGAAGTGTTGTAATCGATGTTTCCGTATAGATTATTCACATCTCTCAAGATAGTCTTCGCATTACTTATGCGATACATACTATCATCGTTTTCTGTGATACTTCTCAAAATTTCTCCAAATTCTTTTTTCAGTTTTACAGTTTTATCGTAGATGACTAATTCGTCGCCGAGCGATGTCGACAAGGATGCCGTGACTGGCAACAAGACGATAGGTATAGCCAACAACCATTTTTTATCGAACCTGATATATGCGAGAACGAAGCTGGCCAATATGCCCAAATCGAGAAGAAAGAAGGACACATATTCGCCTTTGTATACGACGAGCAAAGCGATCATGAGCATGGCTACGAACAACCTGCGCCAATCGATTTTCTTTTTGAAAGCATCGTCGATGAACAGATAAATGGCATAAACGACGAGCGGTAACATCGGAATGAATGACTTCGCATCGACATACATGCCGGCATTCAAAACGTAATTCACGATCGGAAAGGTGAGCATGGCCACAAACACTAAACCTAAAAACAAATATTCTCGTTTTTTAAATAATAGATCGACGATCGAACACAAAGCAACCGCTGTCAATCCGATGCCATAAGTTTCATACAACATGTATCCGATGTTGATAGATGGCACGATCAAATCTTTCCACGTGATCGTATTGAACGTCTCTCCACGTGAAGAGAAGATGACATGAGCTGTCGGCAGCAAGATGATTGCCGCGCACATTATGCCGACAAAAATGGGAGCCAAAAAAGCAAATCCTTCTTTGAAAAAAAGTTTGAAACTCGGCTTTTCTGTCTTCTTTATCCATTTGAATACTCCGTAAATTACGAGTCCGACGATTCCACCGACACTATAATAATAACTCGTCATTATCATGGCAAACACACTCAAAGAAAGAACAAAGCCTTTGCCATCGTTTAACTTAGCATCGACACCGAATAATCCCATTATCATGAAAGGCATGTAATTTATGAACATGACATGTCTATGAGAATGAAATGATAAACATGTCGCAAACATGAAAGTCATGCTTGCCAAAAATGCGTTCATATATCCCGCGTTTTGGCGCTTTCTCAACCAAAAGTAAAAAAGTACACTTGCCAATATCACAGCAAAAATATTTGCCGCGACCAAATAATCTATCATGCGCACGAAAGGGAAGAGATACGAAAGCAGTGTAATCGGACTCAGAAGTCCATAGTAAGAAAAATTATAAATGTTCTGACCGCTTCCTAAATTGAAGGCAAAATCCGGTAATAGATCGTGTGTCTTATAAAAGAGCATTCTGAAGTATTCCGGTATAACGGAATGTTGTGACTCCCAATCCAAAGTCGATCCATAATAGAATGTTCCGCGTGTCACGATGCCGACAAATACTATGAAAGCCGCGGCGAGAATGCCGACGATAATGACATCTTTTTTATCGATTTTATTCTTCTGTTTCTTTGCCATAAAGTTCGTTCCATTCCTCATATGATATGACTTTTTCGCTCTTCAGCATATGCCCGAAAGTCTTGTGTATCGTATCATCCTGTGACGCGTAAAGATTTAGTATTTCTTCTTTTCTTCTCAAAGTATCTTCATCTAAAAGAGATAACTCCACATCATCTTCCTCCAATTCTTTTCTCGAATAATACTTGCCGAAGTAGAAGAGTTTTTCGTGAACGACCGCGTCCGTTACTATGGCATCGGTCATCTTGTGATGAATATGTCCGTATTCTCCTTCCGGATTATGAGTTAGTACCATCTTCCAATCCTTCAAAGCATATATTGCTTCCACATCGTCGATGATCCCGTCACGCACGGTATCCCAATTATCTCTCTCACCATTTGTCTTATCCGGATATCCGAGCATCACATACTTGTCGTTCGTTTCACTCATGACTGCTTCGAACTCCTTGACACGTCTTTCACTCGAACCACAAGTTATACAGACGACCAAATAATCTTTATTTATGAGTTCTGCACCACCCCAAAGCATGTCATCATCGGGATGAGCGATGATCATCAAATTGTCTATGCCAGAAAGATCGATTTCATTGTAATTCGTCTTTTCGAACTTTGCATCACTTTCCTCCGGCCAAAGAAATATACCACCCAAAGTTGCAGCAAAAAGGACTATTCCCGATATACATATAACCTTCAATTTCATGATGAAACCTCCTATATATCACGATTTTAATACTACTCCAAATCCGTTTTTTTGTCAACAAAGAGACCAATTCGCGAAGACTCTCACTGTAAATTTTGACCGTTTTTTACAAAAAGGTCAAATGAAAAAGTAAAATCTAGTTTGAAGAAGTAAATTCTATTGTAT
>CAZKKM010000099.1:0-3651 GCA_964553435.1 uncultured Muribaculaceae bacterium
TTACACTTTTTATTATATTTGATTCTAATTTTTCCGATACTTCTTGACTCTAACAATTTCGTTTTTTACCAAAAATGTCACAAAAAAAGCCAGGATTTTTCCTGTAGCTTTAATCTTTATTTTCCTATCTTTCCGAACGATGAGAGAGGCCATATTCTGAACATGACACGACCCATTATTTGACTCTTTTCTACGAGCCCGAAAGTCGATGTGCGCGAGTCTTCTGATTCTGGTCTATTATCTCCCAAGACGAGGTATTTTCCGTCGGGTATTTTTCCCTCCGGACACTCTCCTTCTTTGCAGATATCGTCCAATGTAAATCCGCTCGTCGTGATGCCTTCTCCCAAAAAATCTTCTCTGAATGGCTGATCATCTATATAGAGAACATTTTTCAAATATTTGATATCTTCCCCCGGAAGACCGATGACTCTCTTGACGTAGGATTTGCCGTTTACTTTGACTGTTACGATGTCATTTCTCTTAGGTTTGGCGAAGTTATAGGAGAAACGAGAGACCACTACGACATTGCCCTCTTCGAGATTCGGATACATGGAATTGCCAGCGATGGGAATAAATGAAACGATGAAGATGAGAACGAATGCGAGGACGGCAATCGTGATGATGTAGATACTCGCATCTCTCAAAAATTCTTTTATTTCTCTCAAGTCCATTTATAGTCAGTCTCCTTTTTTCACATTAATACTACTATATTTTAAAAATAAAAGCAATGTATTTCGATAGTTTCGACATAATTGGACTTATGAAAAGGTTATTTTTGATGTAGTAAAAATCTTTTCCCTAGTACAGCTTTTGCAAAACTTATTTCCTCTTTTCTAATAAATCGTAACAGATTGAATCATTTTGAAATTACAACGACAAGAACATTTAAAAAGCAACCTGGTTTGTATTGGTTGCCTTTTCAAAAATTAAAATTGTTTGAATCCTTTTTTCTTCTTCAATATGGTGAGTGCTGCACCTGAGATTCCGGCGACTCCACCGAAAGGCAACAGATAATCTGTAACTCCTGTCTGTGGGTTGTCGATCGGAGGCTGAGGTGTAGGCTTTTGTTCTTCGTTCTTTTGCCATACCGCATAGAGAGTCAAATCTTTTCTGTCGGTATAAAGAGAATTTGGAGCGAAAGCACTGTTTGCCACCGGACTAGAGATGTCTGTAGTCCAACCCAAGAACGTATAACCTTGTCTATACGGAACGTTAGATGAGATATTCATGTTGTTCTTAGTGTTGTGCGTAGAATCGGCAGGCATGTTGGTCACTACGTCGGTAGTACGAGATCTATAATATACATGATAGTAAGTCTCGACCGGAGCAGGATCTGGCTTGCTCGTCTTAGGAGCACAATACTGAACATAGTAAACTGCCGGATGGAAATACCATTGTAATCCATTTAAGGCGACAGGTTTACCTGTTACACTTCCGTAATATGCTCTGTCTATTTGAATTCTAAATGGATTGGCATATCCAGGATTGACGGCACTTCTCAATGTCAAAGTCGAATTGGCATTCACTGTAGCATTTTTCATAGCTTGAACAGTTACACCGTTCGTACTCAAACTATCAGGTTGGAATGTTTCTGAACCGTCAGGATTTACTTCGAACCATTCGTGAGATACGATGTAATTCTTAGTTCCAGAAGAGAACGAACCTTTTGTTTGGTTAGCGCGGAACATGAGTGTATAGTAGTCATCCAAAGACATAGACGTTATGCCATCGGCTGAGGTATACGTGTTTGGAGATACCGCGACTTGTCCGTATCCTATATTCGAACCACTAAAGTTCGAAATCTGGTACGAATTGTTGAGGTATTCGGCAACCGTACTGTGTGTAAAAGTCGATAATGGTGCCGAAGTCAAATGACCACTGGTGCTGGCATCCAAAAAGAAGTAGTAATTCGTATAGACCGTCTCACATGCGTTTCTATCGATGCTCTTGCTTGCCGTAGCGGCATTGGCAACACCAATAAAAAGGCCCAAAGACAGAGCTAATGCTGCGACTCCTTTAAAAAATTTCTTCATCAAAACCACCCTAAAAATTTCCTTTCTTTTTATTTGAGACTATATTCTAACACAAAACAGGCAAATGTCAATCAAAAAATAAAAACCATTCTATATAATAATATGATGGTTATGCGAAGGTATGAATTAAGGCAAAAAAAGATGATGCTTTGGCATCACCTTTTAGGAAACGTTATATTTGTTTAAATAGGTTTTTCTTTTTCGCAATTACGAGTGCAACTATGGATGCGGCAGCTATAGAACCGTACGCAATCAAGTGAGCACTGACCCCAGTGTCTGCTCTATAAATTGCATACAAAGTGATACTGCCAGCTTCACCGCAATATTGCTTTCCTGGTGCATAAATGTCTTCGGGAACAGCAGATTTTGCGTTCGTACTCCATCCTACAAATGTGTTGCCACTCAAAGTAGGTTTTTGAGTAGATATCGTCAAACACTCTCCAGATTGTCCAGATTGAGCTGCTGGAGCATCTTTTCCTCCGTTTGCATCATAAGTGATAGTGAAAGGTCCGGTTTGATTTTTAACCCAAACGGCATATAGTGTAACAGAGTCTCCACAGTATTTTTGTCCAGGAATGTAATCAGCTCCAGTAGATGTGGCACTCTTAGCCCATCCGAGGAATGTCCAGCCTGTTCTAGTAGGACGAGATGTTGCAAGATCGACACATTCTTGATCGAATTCTTGGTTGGCAGGCAGACCCGTCACTTTATCCGTAGTATTAGCATCGTAAGTGATGGTCTTTTTTGTACTAGGTGTAGTTCCAGATTTAGGTCCGCACCATCTGACCCAGTAGACCGCTGGTGCATAGACGACTCTATTGCCGTTTAATGGTACACCGGCAGGAACAGATGGAGAACTATAGGCTCTGATGATATGCCACAAGTTCGTGTCATCACTAGTAGAGAACAATGTGTCAGGTCTTTTGATCGTAGTCTTAGGCAACATAGTTCCCGTGGTGACCAACTCGGTTCCTTCGAGTGTCGAAAACTTATCGGAGATATACGACATGAGTGCATTGTTTTCGGTCGCGTCAGAATGGTTTTTCAATTCTCCTTTTCCGAAATTTTCATCTTCATAAACATACCATTTAGTGTGATAGAAATAATGGCTTGATCCGGATGTGTACAAACCGTTAGAATCCTGTGCACTTCTTCCGGAATAATATCTTCTCCAGAATTCAGCGACAGTCCAAGTTTTGTCATTATCTCCGTCTGCCGTAGTGCCACTCGCGACGATTTTGACATTACCTTCGTTCAAGTAATTTGCCTGTTTGATGTTGTTGTACTTGTCAGCACCTGTGTACATACTCTTAGGCTGTGTTTCGGTCGCATCGGCCAAGAATTCTTTCAGTCCAGTTACTGGATCCGACTCCAAAAACATGTAATAATTTGTGTGAATTTCTTCGTTTTCTTTACATGCCTCAACTTGGACGGCATTTACAGATTGTAACCCGACCATACCGGCAAGTGCAAAGATACTCAAATACTTGTAAATATTTTTCATAAAACTTTCCTCTTTCTTTCTTATTTTCAACCTTTTTAAACATTTTATACCCGTTTCCTCATATATCACTCCCTATGATTAACATTAATATAACACTATTCGACAAAAAAATAC
>CAZKKM010000100.1:0-3480 GCA_964553435.1 uncultured Muribaculaceae bacterium
AATGATACATTTTTAAATTCCACTTCACCTTTTTTATCCGTCGTATCCACATCGATGGTCCCATCTGTCATATGTGGCTCAGTTTCTAAAACTTCGTTAATTCTCTTAGCTGATACACTCGCACGTGGATAGATGATGAATAACATGACGAGCATGACGAACGACATTATGACCTGGACTGCATATGATGAGAACGTTACCATATTTCCAAATATAGTCATCTTATCGATGAGGGCAGCCTGATTTATGAGATATGCACCCACCCAATAGATGGACAGTGATAATCCTGACATGACCGAACTCATGACTGGACTCATAAAAGCCATTGTTTTCTGATTGAACTGCTGAATCTTATTTAATTCACAGTTTACCTTGTCGAACTTATTCTGCTGATATTCTTCGGCATTGTATGCACGTATCACACGAATACCTGTCAAGTTTTCTCTAGTTAAACCATTTATCTTATCCAAAAGCTTTTGGACCAGTTTGAATTTTGGCAATACCAACAAAATGAGAATTACCACCATGACTAAAACGACACCTACACCGATTCCCGTAATGAGCGAAAATTCCCAACCTTTATTGGCTATTTTTCCTATGGCTATGACTGCCATGATGGGTGCCTTGATGAGCATTTGTATAGCTAAAACGACGAACATCTTGACTTGTGTCACATCGTTGGTACTCCTCGTTATGAGACTGCTCGTCGAAAAATCTTTGATTTCTTCCATGCCGAAATCGGCTACCTTGTTGAATATCTTGCTTCTCAAATGTTTTTCAAAACTCGTACCGATATATGCTGCAAAATACCCTACAATTACAGCTGAAACTAAGCTGACGAATGCACAAGCTAGCATATATCCTCCCTGAACGAGGACATCACCTATGACACTGCCTTCGGTTTGGACGAGCACAGTTATCTCTTGCATGTAATCTGGTATTTTCAAATCGGCAAGAACTTGAACTACTATGAAAACGATACTGAAAAGGAAAAAGACTATTTCCTTTTTAGTTAGATTTTTGAACATTTTGAACATCATTTACCATCCTTTTCTATATTTTCTCTCATCTTTTGAAGAACCTTATAAAAAGTATCCATATCTTCCTCAGAAATACCTTCGACGACCGTCTCTTCGATTTTTTTCATCTCTTCGACCAATTTGCGCTTGCAGCTTTTGAACTCATCTGAAAGTTTCACCGTCTTGCCTCGTCCATCGGTCTGCGATGAGAGCCTCACTATTATTTTATTCTTTTCCATCGTATCTAGAATACCGGATATGGTAGATTTTCTTATGTGCAGTGCATTTTCGAAATCTTTTTGATGAACACTTTCACTTTCGTGTTCGATGAGATACTTGACTATCTGAAATTGCGTATAATTTCCTATGTTGATGACGTCTTCATCGAAAACTTTGATTCTGAGAGTCGTATTTAAAAATTCTTTTATCTCCATTAACGGATACCTTTTCATCGTAAAATCCTCCCCTTAGTTAGTCCCCTAACTAACCGGCAGTTTACAGTATATAACTATTAAAAAATTATGTCAAGCAATGCGAACACATTTCACTTAAATATCACATTTGCTTTTGATACTTTTAAAAAAAAATTCGCCAAACGCGAATTCTTTACTTAATTATCATTATTCTCGTCATTTCCAACTCTATCTGAGTCTGAAACTACGAAGTTCATGTCTATTACATCTTCCAAAGAATAACGATAATTGTAATCGACTGCCAAAAGCATAGGTCTACCTGTATCCGTAATCAGCTTTCCATCCTTATAGAAGACGATAAATGTATCATCTTTTATTTCTGTAGAAATATACTTGATCGTTATTTGATTTAAAGAGACGAAATCTACACTCGTAAAATTGCTTAATTGATAGAAATCTAAAAGATCATTCAACCTTATTCCTATATAAGTATTGGTCACCTTATCCCAACCGTTATCGATCGTAGCATCAAATTCATAAACTTTAATCTTGTCTTCCTTGACGAACTGATCGTTGATAAGCCCAGAATAATCTCCATTTACTCTCATTTCGAAAGTCGGAAGCTTAGTATCCGTCTCCTTGAGATTATAAACACCCACATTCTTGTTTCCTTGAGAACTGTTACCTGTATTTCTGGTCAAAAACAATCCGATACAAAGACAAGCAAGCACGACTACCATCGCGGACAACACCACTATCGGTGTGATATTACTTTTACTTTTCATAAAATTTCTCTCTCCTCATATTAGTTTTTCAATTTAGGACTTATCCGATTTCCGTTTTTATCTTTTGTAACACCTGTTTTATCATTATAGCTGATTCCGGATCCATAAGCTTTTTCGCGGTATGACATAGCCTTATCGTGCAGCTCTTTGCCTTTTCCACTATATTCGCTAGTGACAGTACCATTGGCTGCACCCTTATTAAATTGTACCGAACAATCATTAGCTGCGGCTGCATAATTTCCACATGGATTACTACAACTTGGTGAACAACTACTACGAGTAGATGAACTGCCTGAATAGGAACCGCCTCCTCCAGAACTAGGTCGACTGCTTGGAGGATTGTATACTGGAGGTGGAGGTGGTGGATTGTAAGTACAACGAGCATACAACGTCATTCCCGAATTATATTTTCCTGCCGCTGTTGTAGTTACTTGAGAACCTATAGAAGGATCTGACTTATTATAAGACTTTATTTCCTGATGCCAATCTGAACCAGAAATTGCAAAATTGGTATTGACTTTTTCGCCTCCACTAGCAGCTGTGTACCAGCCGTTGAAAATATAATTAGATCTCGAAGCATTTGGCAAAGTCCCTATTGTTGACCCATAAGAAACAGATTTTGAAGCTTGGCTTACACTTCCGCAACCATTACTATTGAAAGTGATATTGTATGTTTTAGGAGTCCAATGTGCATACAAAGTCTGATCAGCTAGAATTTGAACGACAGTATTATCGCTGATACGATTTCCTCCACTAGCTGCCGTATACCAGCCAGCAAAATCGTATCCGCCCAGATTAGGTGTTGGCATACCTCCGTAAGTAGAATCGTACGTAACTTGCTTACTGGTCTCTCCTACACTTCCTCCATTTGGATTGAAATTTACAGTAAATACTTTCGGTGTCCAATGTGCATATAATGTATGATCGAACAACTTCATCATGATAGTTTCAGACGTAACTTGTTCTCCACCACCTGACTCGGTAAACCAACCATCGAAATCATAACCTGTTCTCAATGGTGTTGGCAATTCTCCATACTTTTTCTTATAAGTGACGATCATGCTCTTCGGTGAAACTGTTCCATTACCGGCATTTAATGTCAAAGTATACGTATCAGGTATTACCACATACGGTGGTTTTTGCGGCTCGGGCAATGATCCATCGGAATTTGGAACAACTCTTTTCACTGTTGCTATATAATTATCACCCACGACATCTGCCTTGAAGTCCGTTATTTCGTATCCGATGCTTATCAAATCACCT
>CAZKKM010000101.1:0-3454 GCA_964553435.1 uncultured Muribaculaceae bacterium
GTACGATTTCGTATGCATATTTCACGGCGACAGGAGAAACGAGACCTGTGCAGGCGACGATCAATACGGCTACAGTGAGTGCAAGATTCGCGGACAACGATATGGGGATTACTGGAGAACTATCTTTCGGAGAATCACTCACGAAGAAGTTTACTATCGAGAATACAGGTACAGCAGAGGCCAATGTAAAGTTATATTGGAAAGATTTAGTCAATACATATACAGAAGAAAGTTTAACTTATACTTTGAGTTATGCCGAGAGCGAGGGAGGACCATACACGGAGATTGTAAATAAAACTAACGTACCTCAAAATGGAGATGAAGATAAAGTTACTAAAGAATTATCTGGCATTTTGTCGATTCCTGTTGGGAAAACATATCATTATAATTTGGTGATAACTTTAAATTATTTGAACGATATAAATCAAGATAGAGATATAAATGCTGTATTTAATACACATTTCGATATAAAAGACTCGAAATATGTGGAGCCTACTCCTGTAAGTGCTTCAAGTGCATTAGTTGCCAAGGCAAACAATGTAAGTGTGACAAATTATTCCGACGGCAATCAACAGGAAATGTTTGCCTTTGATCATCCAGAAGCAACTCAAACGACAGGATGGTCTGAAGAAGAACGAAGAGATTATCGTTATATAGGTGCAAGTCCGAATAACTATATCGATTTCAACGACGAGACATGGAGAATAATAGGAGTATTCACAGTCGAGACAGAAAGTGGAGAAAAAGAACAACTGATGAAAATCATACGCGATGAATCTATCGGAAATCTTGCATGGGCATCTTCAAAAGTAAACGAATGGAGTACAGCAAGTTTAAAAACTTTACTAAATGGAGACTATTATAATCAAACAGGCAGTTATACGAGCACTTCTACAGTCAAAGGCTTAAGTGCCACATTCCGTTCTCAAATTGCGAACGTAAAATGGTACTTAGGGTGTTCGAGCACATTTCAAAATTTAAAAGGACCAAATTATTATGCTTTCGAGAGAGGAACGGAAACTTGTGCAACAACAGGAAAATGTAGTGGGCAAACGAGAACAACAGGTATAATACAAAAAGTAGGATTAATGTATCCAAGTGATTATATCTATACATATGCCAATGGAGTAGATAATAAATGCTATACAAACGGATATAGTTGTTCTAGTGGAACTCCAGCCAACGGATGGTTATTTAAAAGTGAAATAAATCAACGAACTTTGTCCCCGAATTCCGGTAGTGCGAGCACCGCGTTCGGTGTGACTTCGGACGGCTATATGAGCAACTACTACGTGGAAAGTGCCCTTGCAGTTCGCCCGACGGTTTTTCTAGCATCTGATGTCGCCATTGTTGATGGAGATGGAAGCTCAAGGAATCACTATAAGCTTGAATAGGCAAATCGACTAATGAGCCCGTCAGGTGACCGTTCGGAAGGGGTATAATGTCAGTGTAGTGTACCGTAAGCAAGAAGGTTCTACCGACGAGTTTAAGAGTTACCTAAAGGGAAGGAAAAGGATTATGGATTTAAAAATAAAGAGAACGATATGTTTGGTGGTAGGAATAGCATCTATTCTCACGATAGTAGGTACGATTTCGTATGCATATTTCACGGCGACAGGAGAAACGAGACCTGTGCAGGCAACTATCAACACAGCTACGGTGAGTGCCAGATTCGCGGACAACGACACAGGGATTACAGGTCAACTATCTTTCGGAGAATCGCTTACGAAAAAGTTCACCATCACGAATACTGGTACGGCCGAGGCGAACGTGAAGATGTACTGGCAAGGGTTAGTCAATACGTATCTGGAAAATAGCTTGACTTATACTTTGAGTTATTCTGAAACAGAAGAAGGACCATATACAGAGATTGTGAGTAAGACAAATGTACCTCAATCTAAAGCGAGTGCCAAAAAGTTACTGGCGAATCTTCTAACTATTCCTGTTGGAAAAACATATTATTATAATCTAACTGTGACATTGAATTATTTAAATGACGTAAATCAAGATGCAGACTTGAATGCAGTATTCTATACTAATTTCGATTTGGAAGATGTTCGTTATCAATCACTGTTAGAAAAAATAATTGCATCTTCAAACGGAGCTAGAACCGGTTTCGATAGTCCTGCACCGACAGACGAGGGAGTCTTCGAGATGGAAGATGACTATGGAACAAGTTACTACTATAGAGGAGCAGTCACAAACAACTATGTCAGATTTGCTGGCTTCTATTGGAGAATAATCAGAATCAATGGAGACGGAAGTTTGAGGATAATCTACGATGGAACGAAAGCACATGCGAATGGAGAATCAAATGACGATAGATTTACTCATCTAAAACAACCGTTTAATACTTTGAATGACGATGCCAAATATGTAGGTTGGATGTATGGGCCAGCCAATGTAACCTCAGGAACGACGACACCCAGTACAAGTAAAGAAGAAGCTCAATCGAATGCAGAATCGTCTGACATCAAAAAAGTGGTAGATAAATGGTACAAGGAAAATATAGAAGATAAAGGCTATGGTCAATATGTAAGCGATACATTATTCTGTAATGATAGAAGTACGCCGGGAAGCACAACGAGCGGTGTGGTTGGTGACACAGGTTTAGGTTATGGATCACAATATACAGCATATGGAACACGAGCAAGATTTTTAAATAGTAGCACAGGCGCAAGAGAAAATATCCAACCGCAGTTCAAATGCCCGCAAAAAAATGATGCATTTACGGTAGATGACACAACAAAAGGAAATGGGGCATTGGACTATCCAATAGGATTAATAACTGTAGATGAGATCGTAGCTGCAGGAAGTGGAAAATATAATATAGAAAATATAAAGTGTTATTTAAATAAAGGATTATGGTATTGGTCGCTCTCACCTAGTATTATGAATGCTTCGCATAGTGCTTATGTATTCTACATTATATCTTCCGGTGGTTTTTCAAACTATTATGATATGAATAGTGCAGGAGCGATTGCACCAGTCATAAATCTTTCGGCTGAATACTCAAATAAGATGGTCGGGGACGGTACCATAGGAAACGAGTATCGCGTAGAATAAGGAGAACATAAAATGGATTTAAAAACTAAAAGAACGATATGTTTGGTGGTAGGAATAGCATCTATTCTCACGATAATAGGTACTATTTCATACGCGTATTTTACTGCTGTAGGAGAAACAACTCCTGTGCAAGCTACAATAAACACGGCTGCGGTGAGTGCAAGATTCGCGGATAACGATACAGGGATTACAGGTCAACTATCTTTCGGAGAATCACTTACGAAGAAGTTCACTATCACAAATACAGGAACGGCCGATGCGAATGTGAAGATGTACTTTCAAGGATTAGTCAATACATACTTGGAAGGAAGTTTAACTTATACGTTGAGTTACTCTGAAACAGAAGATGGGTCATATACAGAAGTCGTAAGTTCTACGAATGTACCTC
>CAZKKM010000102.1:0-3426 GCA_964553435.1 uncultured Muribaculaceae bacterium
AAGTAACTTCTACCTATACTTTTCTTAAGGGTAGATTTTAATTTTGCAAACGAACATCTTTGATAAGATTGCTTTTTTCTTTCGAAAATCCTTGACTAGTGTAAGCCGGTATGATATATTATTCTCGGTTTAAATTTAGGTTCTACTGCGTGTAGAACCTGAGTTTATAGAAATTTTGATACACCGGGATGTGTGTACGTAGAAAGGAAGAATTTATGTCTACAATTAACCAGATCGTAAGAAAGGGTAGAGGAAAGAAAGTCAGAAAAGGTAAAAGCCCTGCTTTGAATATCGGACTCAACAGTTTGAAGAGAAAAGCAACTGACACAAATCATCCTCAAATGAGAGGTGTATGTACCCGTGTCGGTACAAAGACACCGAAGAAACCGAACTCAGCACTCCGCAAGTATGCTCGTGTCAGACTTTCCAATGGCCGTGAAGTCGATACTTACATACCTGGAGAAGGTCATAACTTGCAGGAACACAGCGTAGTATTAGTACGTGGTGGACGTGTCAAAGACTTGATCGGTGTTCGTTATCATATCGTTCGTGGAGCTTTGGATACTCAAGGAGTAAACGAACGCAAACAAGGACGTAGTAAATACGGAACTAAAAGACCAAAGAAATAAAATATAAAGGAGGAAAATTATGCGTAAAAGACGCGCTATAAAACGCGATGTATTACCAGATCCTATATATAATTCGAAAGTGGTCACCAAGCTCATCAATCAAATCATGAACGATGGAAAGCGCGGTACTGCAGAGAAAATTTTATATGAGGCATTTGATATAGTTAAGGAAAAAACTAAAGAAGAACCTATGGATGTTTTCGAACGAGCTATGGAAAACATCAAACCTGCACTCGAAGTCAAATCTCGTCGTGTAGGTGGCAGCAATGTTCAAGTTCCGCTCGAAATCAGCGGTGCACGCAGTCAGGCTTTGGCACTTAGATGGTTGGTAAATTATTCCAGACTAAGAAATGGCAAAGGAATGGCTTTGAACTTGGCAAACGAAATAATGGACGCGGCCAATGGTGTCGGCGGAGCTGTCAAGAAACGTGAAGATACTCACAAGATGGCCGAAGCGAACAAGGCATTCGCTCATTATAGATGGTAGGAGAGGCGAGATATGGGAAAAAGAGATGTACCTATTGAAAATATAAGAAATATCGGTATTATGGCTCACATCGATGCCGGAAAAACTACTACTACCGAAAGAATTTTGTTCCATACAGGAATAACTCACAAAATCGGAGAAACTCATGATGGTGAGTCTCAGATGGACTGGATGGATCAAGAAAAAGAAAGAGGTATCACTATCACCAGTGCTGCTACTACTGCTCATTGGAAGGGATATCGTTTGAACATCATCGATACTCCGGGACACGTCGATTTCACAATCGAAGTACAAAGAAGTCTACGTGTACTAGATGGAGCTGTCGCTTTGATAGATGCGCAAGCAGGTGTCGAACCACAGACCGAAACAGTTTGGAGACAAGCTAACGAATACAAAGTTCCGAGAATGATTTGTGCCAACAAGATGGCTAAAATCGGCGCAGACTTCTATTATAGTTTGGGCACAATAAAGGATAGATTGGGTGCGAAAGCAGCTCCTATCGAATTACCAATCGGCGCAGAAAATGATTTCTGTGGTGTCGTAAACTTGGTGACCATGAAGGCTTACAAGTTCGACGGAACGGAACATGAAAATGCAGAGGAAATCGAAATTCCTGCAGACATGAAAGACAAGGTTGAAGAGTATAGAACCAAGCTCATCGAGGCAGTTGCCGATTACGATGAGGAACTCATGATGAATTACTTGGATGGCAAAGAGATCACCGAAGAAGCATTGAAGGGAGCTATCCGCAAGGCTACATTGTCTGTCGAGTTCTTCCCAGTATTGTGTGCAGATGCATTGTCTAACCAAGGTATCAAGCCTTTATTGGATGCTATCATCGATTACTTGCCTGCACCAACCGACGTCGAGGCTATCGAATGTACCGACAAGAATGGAAACGATGTCAAACGTCATCCGAGCGACAATGAACCATTCACGGCATTAGCATTCAAAATCATGGCCGATCCGTTCGTTGGAAGACTTTCATTCTTCCGCGTATACTCTGGTGTGCTTCAAAGCGGTTCTTATGTTTTGAACTCCACTAAGGGCGAAAAAGAGAGAATCGGACGTATCTTGCAGATGCATGCAAATAACAGAAAAGAGATCACAGAAGTCTATGCCGGCGAAATCGCTGCGGCAGTTGGACTCAAATACACGACTACAGCAGATACACTTTGCGATGAGAAGAATCCATGCATAATGAAGGGTATGGAATTCCCAGAGCCTGTCATCGATATCGCCATCGAGCCTAAGAGCAAGGGCGACCAGGATAAGATGGCTTTGGCCATTCAAAAGCTCGTCGAAGAGGATCCAACTTTGAGAGTCAAGACCGATCCTGAAACTGGACAGACAGTCCTTTCCGGAATGGGCGAATTACACCTCGATATCATAGTTGACAGAATGAAACGTGAGTTCAACGTCGAATGTAACAAGGGTCGTCCACAGGTCGCTTACCGTGAGACCATCACACAAGCAGCGGAATGTGAAGGAAGACATATCAAACAATCCGGTGGTCGTGGACAATATGGACACGTTTGGGTCAGATTCGAACCAAATCCAGGTAAAGGATACGAATTCGTCGACGCGGTCGTCGGTGGTGTCGTTCCTCGCGAATATATACCAGTAACAGATAAGGGTATCCAAGAGGCTTTGGCTGGCGGTGTATTGGCAGGTTATCCGATGGTCGATGTCAAAGCTACGTTGTTCGATGGATCATACCACGATGTCGACTCTTCAGAGATGGCATTTAAAATGGCTGCAAGTTTAGCTGTCAAAGAGACCAAGAACAAATGTAACGTCGTCTTGTTGGAACCTATCATGAAAGTCGTCGTCGACGTACCAGAAGAATATCTAGGTAATGTCATGGGCGATTTGACTAGTCGTCGTGGACGCCCACTCGGACAAGAGTCTATCGGAAATTCGTTGCGTATTTCGGCAATGGTTCCGCTTTCAGAAATGTTCGGATATGCGACAGATTTGCGTAGTAATACACAAGGACGCGGAAACTTCCAGATGGAGAAGGATCACTACGAAGAAGTTCCTAAATCTATAGCGGAAGAAATCATAAAGAAAAACGGAAATTGATTTTTAAGCGGCTCATATATTTCTCGCGACGGATATGCGTGTGTTGGGCAGTTGCCATGAGTATACACATACGCAGTCGCGAGTTGTTATGAGCACTAAAAAAGATAACACAATCTGATCGTCAGAAGATTTAAAACAAATTGACGCTAAACAAAAATAATACTTGAAATTTAGGCAAGTATTAGATAAAATAATGATAAGAAAAAAGAAAGGAAAATTATTATG
>CAZKKM010000103.1:0-3187 GCA_964553435.1 uncultured Muribaculaceae bacterium
TTATTTGGAGGAGTCCATTTGGTTGGAATGTTCCGCTATTTCAAAGGCCACAGCATATCGATAGACAACTTGCTAAAAACAAATGTTTAGTTTTATATGAAGTAACACACAATACAGATTATGTGCCTACTTTAGTTAAGCAAGAAGATAATCTTTATTTAGTAAATTTTGAAAATTATGTTTTAAAAGAAATTATTAACGATGTATTAAAGAAATATTCTAAACCGAAGTATTTGCAAATATACTCCACAAATTGGTCTATGAGTGTAGAGGAAATGAAAGAATATATCGAGGCAGGTTTTAAAGTAATTTATGAATATATCGATGACATAAATCCCGATTTATCAGGTACTGATGAAATTCCACCTTATATACTAGACAAATACAATTATGCAATGGAACATAAAGAGATATTGATAGTTACGACTGCCAAAGAAATATTTGAGGATGTAAAAAGCAAACGCGGTACAGAGAATATGGTATTTTCATGTAATGGGGTAGATTACGATTTTTATCAAAGCCTAGATAAAAACTATGAGTTTGAAAAAGAATTTTTGAAGGTAATTAATAATGGAAAAATTAACGTCTGTTATTATGGTGCTCTTGCCAAATGGTTCGATTATGAATTGATTAGAAAAATCGACAGCACCGATAAATATAATATAATTTTGTTCGGCATAAAGTATGATACAAGTTATGATGATAGTAAAATTGACGCATTAAAAAATGTTCACTTCTTTGGCGCGAAAGATTATAACGTACTCAAATATTATGCTTCTAAAATGGATGTTTTGACTATTCCTTTTTTAATAAATTCTATTACGCAGGCAACATCACCTTTAAAATTATTTGAATATATGGCTTTAAAAAAGCCAATTATTACGACTGCAATGAACGAGTGTAAAAATTATAAATCTGTGCAAATTGCAGAAAGCCATGAACAGTTTGTGGAACTTTTAGAAAAGTGTGAATCTTTATCTAAAGATAAGAAGTACATAGAATTATTAGAAAAAGAAGCGAAAGAAAATGATTGGGCTGAAAAAGCAAAAGTAATAGTCGATTTGATGAAAGAGAATGAGTGAGGTAAAAATATATGATTAAAGTTATGAGCATTTTTGGAACTAGACCAGAAGCGATAAAGATGGCTCCGTTGGTTAAAGAATTAGAGAATAGAGATGAGATTGAAAGTATCGTGTGTGTCACAGCGCAGCATCGAGAGATGTTAGATCAAGTTCTTTCCACTTTTGACATTAAACCAGATTACGATTTAAACATAATGAAGCAGGGACAGACCTTAGGAGAAATTACTACACGAGCCTTAATAGGTCTCGAAGATGTTATTAAAGAGGTTAACCCCGATATTGTGCTTGTTCATGGAGATACGACTACTACTTTTGCAGGAGCTTTAGCAGCATTTTATAATCAGGTTGCTATTGGTCACGTCGAAGCTGGTTTGAGAACTGATGACAAGTATTCACCATTTCCTGAAGAGATGAATCGTCAGATGGTTGACTGTATGACCGATATGTATTTTGCTCCGACCGAAATAAGTAAACAGAATTTATTAAAGGAAAATATTGATGAAAGTAAAATATATATAACCGGAAATACTGTAATCGATGCAATGACAACAACAGTTAAAGATGATTATACTCATGTTGAACTAGAATGGATTAAGCCTGGCGAAAAGATGATTTTATTGACTGCCCATAGAAGAGAAAACTTAGGTGAGCCTATGAGAAGAATTTTTAGAGCTATTCGTAGAATTGTCGATGAGTTTGATGATGTAAAAGTTATCTATCCAATACATTTAAATCCGGCAGTTCGAGATGTAGCAAATGAAATATTTAAAGATGTCGATAGAGTTAGACTCATAGAGCCGTTGGAAGTATTTGATTTTCACAATTTTCAAAACAAATCGTATATAATTCTGACGGATAGTGGTGGAATACAAGAAGAGGCTCCTAGTTTGGGTAAACCGGTGTTAGTATTGCGAGATACGACGGAACGACCAGAGGGTATTGAGGCAGGAACATTGAAATTAGTTGGTACAGAAGAAGAAACGATTTATGAAGAAACAAAAAAATTGTTGAGTGATAAGTCTGAATATGAAAAGATGAGCAATGCTTCAAATCCTTACGGCGATGGGTTGGCAAGCAAGAGAATAGTCGATGCAATTGTGACAAAGTTCTCTAAATAAGATATAAAAATGCAGGAGGTGTGAAGTAATCTGCGTTTTTATTTGGAGAAGTTGATTGACAATGATGCAAATAGGACGATATAATATAATCGAACGATGCTTGACGACTATGTTTAGTATATAAATTTTGAAGGTGAAAGAATATGAAAAGAGAAAAAATTTTTAGTTTAGGAGTAGCAACGATATGTTTTATATTTTTAAATATCCTTATTACTTCTTTTTTATATATAATTAAAATACCAATAACAAACTGGAACTTTATTTTATCGTTGGTATCTACCTTAGTTTTGTATATAGTCTTTATGAAGAAAAAAAACTACAGATTTTATGAGATCGTAGCATTTCCAATCATTTTACTAACTCTTATATTTGGAAGCATGTTTTTATCAGGGAAAATTTACGATGATTCTTTTGATGGTAATTGGTATCATAAAGTTGCTATAGGTGAAATGAGTCGCGGTTGGAATCCGGTTTATGAGAGCATTGCGGTTTTTAGCGAAAATGATGAGCTGCAACTCGAGAGCAGTTGTGAAATTTGGAACGATCATTATGGAAAAGCAATATGGATGTATGCTGCTAACGTATACCACATAACAGGAAATATTGAATGTGGAAAGAGTATAACTATTTTGATTACTATTGTAACTTTTTTAGTAGCTCTTGCCTTTTTGAATTTTAAAAATATAGCTGTCGATTACATTTTAGCTTTTCTAGTTGCGTGCAATCCGGTTATGATATGTCAGGTAAGTACATTTTATAATGATGCTATTTTAGGAAACTGTTTAATAATTATGTTGGTTTTGCTTACTATGATGTTTAAATATAAGGATATGAAAGGTATCGATAAACAACAAATTTATGTAAGTTATTTTTTCATTTTATGTATATTAATTAATATCAAATTTACTGGTTTTGCTTATGCTGGTATATATTCGGCATTATACTATGTGTATTATCTTATTGATAAATCGTCTAAGAAAAAAATCG
>CAZKKM010000104.1:0-2943 GCA_964553435.1 uncultured Muribaculaceae bacterium
TAAGTATTATATCATATTTTCCCTCTTTGTTAATATCAAATTTACTTTTCTTGATACCTGGAAGCCAAAGTATCGTTCCACTGGCATCTGTAAGGATAGGTATCTCGCTTCGAATACTCGGTGGAATTTTCTCGTCTATGAGAATTTTTTTGATTTTTTTGCTGCCATTCATATTCTTTATTTCGATGGAATCGTTAGATTCTCTCGTCCTTATATATAATGGTAAATGCACGTCTTTGCTATTCAACCTCGTCGTAAAATTCGATGTATCTTCACACTTCGATACTTTTTCTATTTTGCCGCCATTTGGTAGAGTGACTATGTCGGTTAATTCTAGTTTATATGAATCGGCACGACGAAGTGGACCAATTGTAAGATGCGAGTATTCTCTTTGTACTTTGATGTTTAAGGGCAAATCTAATGCGAAATTTGTTCCTTTTGAGAGTTGCTCTATGATGGCGGTGATGTGGGAAACTTTCAACTTATCCACATTGTCACCATATATTTTTTGAAGTATTCGCTCGATTTCTTTTTTTTGAAGGAAGGTGTCTAGTTGTTCGAATTTATCGAGATCGATTTTTTCTCCGTCGAAGTTATCGTCGATAGCAGTATTTACGAGAAAATCTATGTATTCGACAGTTTCTTGTAGTTCTTCTGAGAATTTAAGATATTTGCGATGAACATCGCCATCTTCTTTCTTTAAAAACGGAAGGATAAAGTGCCTATATCTATTTCTCGTATAGTTGTCTTCAGCATTTGTCGAATCGATCACATATGGAATCCCATGAGAAGTAACGTAATTCATTATTTCTTCTTTTGTATAGAAGATCAGTGGTTTAATGAAAACATATTCTTTTTCTTCGTAGACTTTCCTAAAACCGAGATATCCTTTGAGGCACGAACCACGGGTAATGCGCATGAGAATAGTCTCGATGAGGTCGTCTCCGTGATGAGCAGTCATTATGTACGGTGTATTGTATTTATGGGCCAGTTTTTTATAAAAATCGTATCGAATCCGTCTATAGTATGATTCGTTTTTGTTTAAGTCTTTAGGTATATGCATACCTTCAAAAGTAATGTCGTTTTTTTGGCAAAAGTCTTCGACGAATTCGTATTCTTGTGTGGATTCTTTTCTGATTCCATGGTCAACATGGGCGCATACTATGTGAAAGTTCATTTTCAAAAGTACGTTTAAAAGACACATCGAGTCGGGGCCACCAGAACAGCCAATTATGATGTATCGATTTTTAGGTATATTGAGATTTTCGAGAAATGAAATGGCTTCTTTCATAGTACACCTCTTTAATGCTTATATTCTACCAAATGTATTTTAATTTTCAACTAAATTTATGTGAAATATCGTGTTCTTTTACAAATCATACGTTTTTTTGTTTAAAGTGTAATTTCTTTTCTTTAAATTTGTTAAGTTTGTCGATTGTTTTATTTGCTCTTAAAAAATCGAATATTTACTTATGATCTTTCATTAGAATATAAATATTATTTTTTTTCTATTTATCAGTTTAGTATTCTGCTTTTTTTGTATTAAAAAAAGTCCGAGTATATCGGACTTCGTAGTAGCGAATATCAACGTTTTGAGAACTGTGGTGCTCGACGTGCTTTCTTGAGACCTGGTTTTTTGCGCTCTTTGATTCTTGCGTCTCTAGTTGTAAATCCTTCCGTTTTCAAAATTTTACGGTAAGAGTCTTCTCTAGTCTGGTCAGTATTTGCATCGTAGGCAAGTAAACATCTCGTGATGCCCAATCTGATAGCACCTGTTTGTCCACTGAAGCCACCACCTTTAACTGTAATATCGATATCGAAAGCATTTTCGTTATTTGTCAATACGAGTGGTTGCTTTAAATCCATAACCAATGTCGCAAAAGGCATGTATTCGTTGACGTCTGTACCGTTAACAGTTATCTTTCCAGATCCCGGAGTCATTCTTACTTGAGCAGTGGATCTTTTTCTACGTCCTGTTGCTGTTATAACTTTCTTGTCCATAATGTCCTCCTTATTTAATGCTTATTTTTTCGGGCTTTTGAGCATTCTGTTCATGCTCGCTTCCGGCATAGACAAATAACTTTTTGCCCATTTGTCTTCCGAGTCTTCCGTGTGGAAGCATACCTTTAATAGCTCTTTCTACCATTTCTTCTGGATATTTTTCTATCATTTCTTTGGCAGTTCTCTCGCGAAGTCCTCCAGGAAATCCAGAGTGATTGTAATACATCTTGTCTTCCAATTTTTTGCCTGTAAGATTAATTTTAGAAGCATTGATGATAATCACATAATCTCCTGTGTCGACATGGGGAGTGTATGTAACTTTGTGTTTTCCTCTCAATATTGTAGCTGCTTTGGTAGCAAGTCGTCCTAAAGTCTCGCCTTCAGCATCTATCAAATACCATTTGCGTTCGATGTTTTCTTTTTTTTGCATAAATGTTTGCATTTTAATCTTTTCCTTTCGTCCGACCTTCGATCTTTCCGACTTCCCACATCTTTAAGATTTTGGGTCAAATAAAATGTACCGATTAAGATTATAAGGAAATATCGAGGAAAAGTCAACAGCAATGATAGCTTTTTTGGTGTTTTTTCGCAAATGTATATATAAGAATATGGTTTTTGTTTATTTTTCGAGCAGTTCTTTTATTTCTTCGACTTTGATATCGATCATTTTGCTTATTTGTTCGATGGTTATGTTTTTGTTTAGCATTGTTTTTATTATATTTTTTCTCTCCTCTTTGCTTCCTTCTTCGACTCCTTCCTTGCGGCCTTCTTCGCGGCCTTTTTCGAGTCCTTCTTTGCGACCTTCTTCGAGTCCCTCTGCGATCCCCTCTTCGTGTCCCTCTGCGATCCCCTCTTCGTGTCCCTCTGCGATCCCCTCTTCGTGTCCAGCCTCATATCCTTTTTCATGACCAACTTCATACCCTTCTTCATGGCCTGCTTCAT
>CAZKKM010000105.1:0-2906 GCA_964553435.1 uncultured Muribaculaceae bacterium
ACAAAACATCAGACATTTTATCCTTATTGACTTAAAACAAATGAGTGATACAATATAGTAGAATATGAAATTATTGTATCTAATGGTGCTGCTCTCAATGTGGGTGGCACCTTTTTTTCATATTCAAATATCTACACCTTCATCAGTTTTTTTGTTCTTACTAATGGTCATACTTACGAACATAAAAGTATTAAAATTTCTAAAATTTATGGATGAAAATTTAGAAAATTTACTTTAAAAAGTTGTGTACGATTGTTAAACAGATTTTAGAAAGTCTTTATTTATAAGGGTGTCTGAAAATAACAAAGTTAACGATTGTATAACAATAGTTTCAAAAGCAAGCGAGTTTGATGACATGACTAGTGGAATCATTTTAGCTATTATAAAATGATGCATTTAAGAATTTTGTCAAAAGGTGAGCTTATAATTAGGTTTTCTGTGTTTATTTAGAATTTTAAAGCATGTAAAAACGACCTAGGCTACGCGGTCGTCTTCGGCATATTCTTCATCGTATTGAATGCGATAATCTTCGAGAAGTTGATTTAAAATGCCTGGGTCTTCTATCTTCTTTACAAAGTGTTTACCATCTTTTTCGATGTCTTGTAATACAGCATAGGTGTTCATAGGTTCTTCTTTTTCGTCCAATTGAACTGCAAGGAAGTAGCCTTCTAAGTCCAAATCACTTTCTAAGAGTAATAAATATTTTCTGTTGTCTTTTAAGGTAATAACCGTATCTATTTTCATATTTCCTCCCTACATCGCCTTTGCTGGCTCAGGTTCAGATTCGGTACCATAGAACATTTCGTTTATCTCTTCTTCGGAAATACCGTATGGTATCGATTGTTCTTGGTGTTGTTCTTGTTCTTGAACCGGTTGTTCCATTTTCATGTTTTGCTTTTTAATTTTTTTAAGAGCATTTTGTAATTTTCTAAATAGAATGTTCCTTTCAGAATCGGAAAGTCTGTCGGAACTTATGATGCGATTGCTTATCATTTGGGCAGTTTTGGTTTGTGATTCTTTATCCATAGAAGATGCTGCCTCTATGAGGTTTTTGATGGATTTTTTTATAGTCATGTATTCTTGTGATTTTTTTCCCGGTAGAAGTGTCCCGGTGACTGCCATGCCTCCACCGAGAATAGCTCCGGCAATTGTTCCACCCTTTAAGAGACTGAGCTTAGAGGCTGCAGCTGCGGCATTTGTGGCTGCTGTGGCAGCAAATTGAGTGAGGGTTTGTCCACCGATTGCCCATGCTCCGGTGGCATTTGTATATGTTGCAGCTGGTCCTCCGAGGCTCGATATGATACTGGCTAATGTAGTATTGGATGCATGTAGACCAATCTGCTCGGCTGCCGAGGCAATATGCCATTGAGCTCCGTTTCTAATCATGTCTCCTACGAGACCAACAATTTGGGAAGTTTGTGATGCAGCTAAAGCTGCAGGGGCTATTGTTGCAATAGCGACTGCGACTGAAATTGCCAATGCAGTTATACCCATTCCGATAAGTATTTGTTTTTTGTGGTCTTTTATCTTTTCCCACAGAGTGGTCTTCACCACTTCGACAGGTTCATCATCTTCGATAGCATTTGATGTCGATTCTAGATCGTCGTTTCCCATGGAGTCTCCAATTATTGGTGCACTTGAGGTTGAACTGTTCGTGAAGGTAAAAGTTTGGTTATCCATGTTAGGAGCGAATGGGTCTGGTTGGTTTTCAGGTTGTCCACTCATGTTAGGAGCAAAAGGTTCGGGACCTGTTTGAGAAGCATCTTTTACATTGGGAGCAAAAGTATTTTGATTGTCGTCTATTATAGGTTCAAAGTCCACGTCGATAGCATGTGAACGAATGTAATCGAAATCAGGTTTTGAATCGTGGTTGATTTCATTTTTTAACGTATCGGAATCTGTTTTTTCCTTGTGTATTTCGATTGAAGATGGACCTAGAGGAATTGCTTCATTCGAATAAGTAGATTGACCGACTATCTTTTTGATGTATTCTCTTGTATCGGCTATACCAACGGAATCAGCAGGCTGAGATGCTTCGATCGAAGCATCTTGGATGGTTTGAGGTTTTTCCTCCTCTATCTGAGCTTCTTTTACTTCGGGTTCGTCAAAGTCGGATTCGGATGTAGAAGAGAGTTGGTCTTTTAAAGATTGGTCAATCTCTTCAAGTTTTGTTTTTTCCCTCAATTCGAGATATTCGTTGTCCATTTTTTGTGCTAAACCAAATTCGAGTATTTCTCCCATTCTGCTCAATGCTTTAAATTCCTCTGCATCATCCATCAAAACAGGTTCGCCGGCTGCGATAGTAATCTTGTATTGCGCTTCTTTGGGATTTCTTTTATTTTCTCTGATTTGTTCCATTCTTTCTTTTATAAGTTTGCGTTCTTTATCCAGTGTATCCATAATGTCTACCATCCTTTATTATGATAATGATAACACGATTTTCGATTTTCTACAACCATTATGAATTTTGATTGACAAAAAAAACGGTATATACCGCTTTTAGTGAGTTTTTTATTAGGCAAGTTCGACAGTAGCGCCAGCTTCTTCGAGCTTAGCTTTAAGTTCGTTTGCTTCGTCAGCAGGAACGTTTTCTTTGATGTTACCGCCTTTGTCAGCAAGTCCCTTTGCTTCGACAAGTCCAAGACCTGTGATTTCACGAATAATCTTGATGACTGCAATCTTTTGAGCACCAGCATCTTTAAGGACAACTGTCTTAGCAGCATCAGCAGCATCGTCTGCAGCTGCTGCGCCTGCAGCAGGAGCTGCTACAGCGATTGCGCTTGGGTCAATACCCAATTCATCTTTCATCAAATCGTTCAATTCTTTAAGTTCGAGAATTGTCATTTCTTTTATACTATCAATTATATCTTTTGCAGTTAATTTTGCCATTTAAATCATTCCTTTCT
>CAZKKM010000106.1:0-2787 GCA_964553435.1 uncultured Muribaculaceae bacterium
GAATAAATGCCAACCACGTACACAACAACGAACAATTGGATTTCGATTTATTCAAGATAAAGAACATAGTAAAACAAGTCAAAAAACGCACACTGAGTTTCTCTTTGAATACACTCAACATACTTTTAGATTCCGGCAATACAGTCGAACATAAGGGCACTAAAAACATCGACTGTGTCTTTCTAGCTGAAAACGAAAATTTGGCTGCAAACGAAGAACTCAATGGCCTGTTTCCTGCTTTGAAAGATAATTTGGTCGATGCTAAAAATGGTCTCGAGTTCGTCATAAATGTCACTAACGACATAAACAATAAGACCGCTCAAGACAACCTCGAATACGAACGTCTATTCAGCAAAAAAAACGGACTTATCACCAAGATGTTGATAATTCTGAATGTCGTGTTGTTTGCAGCTACCTTGATTGGTCAACTGACAAACTCGTTCGACCTAGAAAGAATGTTCGCATTGAACAAATTGGGAGTTCAAAACGGCGGCATTTACAGACTCATAACGGCAGGTTTCATGCATGGAAACATCTTTCATCTTCTGATGAACATGTATGCTCTATACATAATCGGTGACCAAGTGGAGTCTTACTACGGAAAAGCTAAATATTTGGGTATTTACTTTTTCAGCATAATAATAGGAAACTTGCTTTCATGCTTGGTCAATGGACCTCAAGTTTGGTCTTTAGGAGCCAGTGGTGCAATATTCGGGCTTATGGGAGCACTTTTGTACTTCGGCTATCACTATAGACTCTATTTGGACAATGCCTTGAAGACACAGATAATTCCTCTCATATTGCTAAATTTACTCGTCGGCTTCTCATTCACGGGAATCGATAATGCCGGACATATCGGAGGCCTTGTCGGCGGACTGTTCATGAGCATGGCAGTCGGTATCAAAAACAAAACGAGTGCACAAGACAGCATAAACGGCACCATCTGCTCATCTTTGTTGATTGCTTTCTTGGGTTATCTACTTTTCTTTGCAAGCTGATTTAAAAGAGACTTTCGAAAACATCCATTTGAAAGTTTCTTATTTTTTATTTTTAAAAAGAGCACACATAAAGTGAATATAAATTTATTCTACAATCTTTCATTTGTCCAAAGTCCTCTCTCGCAAATTAAAGCTCTATATGAAGAATATAGATTTTTTTCAACTGCAATTATTATTAACAACGAATAATTTTTACATTAGAATATCACATTAAGAAAAGAGAGAAATTGTGTATGCTAGGAAATATATTGAAAATAATAAGAATAGCTAACGATAATATGAGTGTCAAAGATGCAGCCTCAAAGATGGGAGTAAGTTCTTCATACATCACAGAAATTGAAAATGGAAACAAAACTCCCTCTTTAAACACCCTCCGAAAGTTTTCTATAGTTTATAACATTCCTGTAAGTAGAATAGTCGGATTGGATGAACAAGAAGAAGATGAAAAGATGAGCTATCAAGAACTTCTCAGGAATGTACTCCAATACTACATTTCTCTAAGAGGAGAACTCATCGCTCAGGAAAGTGTCGAAAAGAAGCATTCGACAATTTGAATGTTTCGATCAGGAAGCATTTTCTTTTTATTTGATAAATTGGGATTCTTATGCTAGAATATGCCCTTAAAAGAGGGGGGCATAATATGATTAGTAATCACGAAAGATACGTCGCATTTAAAGAAAAACAATTTGAAGTTTGGTATAATTATAGTGAAAGGATCTTAAAAAGTCCTGTTTTTAAAAGGATTTATGCCTCATTAGCATCTTTGGATTTAAAAGGCAATTTGGATACTAGAGATGAACAAATCGACCTTTTAAAACTTAAAAGAAATGTTTTACTCATGTCTAAGAGTGTACTAGAAGGTGTAAATACAGAAGTAGAGATTATCGCGAAGGATGATGTACAAAGAATACTATCACTTGCGAAAACTGGTTTCTCTCGTGAGAAATGGGAACGCGAAGCACTGAGAATTTCGCGTGTAGGTAGTATTTTTGATATACCTTTAGAGAAGACTCATAAATTCGATAGTTCTATTTATCATATCGAGTGTAGAGTGGCAGCTTATAGAAAACAGTTGTTTTCTTATATCGAAATTGGAACACCCTATGATCCCGTTCTTGCCGAGGCAGAATACGCACACGAATTGGGACACGCATTGATCGCAATAAATATCGACTCTCTACTAAATCCTCTCTTCGACGAATACATATCTATGTTTTTAGAATTATTATATTTATTTTTCAGCAAAGATAATTTATATGGTTTTAAAATAAAATGTGTGGATCGAATCTTGGATTGTCAGGAAAATGGTAAAAGTACATTATTAGAATTGCGATATTTGTTTTCAAGTTTATTGACATTTATCACTTTAGAGCAGTTTTTGGAGTTTTCTTCCAAAGATAGAAATGAAATGTTAACAAATATCAAAAGAATTTTAAACGGCCAGATGACTGTCGAAAACTTTCTCGATGAATACGATTTCAATCTCGAGATAGATCGATCGGAAATGTTGGTCGATAAAATGATCGACCGAATTCACATATAATACGCGAAATTTTTGACGAATAGTTTTGATAGAAAAGTCTTGTTTTTAAGGCTTTTTTTTGTTATCATAGTATTGGCTTTTAAAGCCAAATAGACACCGGTATGAATTTTTATGGCGAGTGACCTGTAGCCTGGGTTGTCATATTACGAAATACTGGGATGTATTAACGAAGGAGGAAAAAAATATGGCTATTGTTTCTATGAACAATTTATTAGAAGCAGGTGTTCATTTTGGACATCAAACTAA
>CAZKKM010000107.1:0-2521 GCA_964553435.1 uncultured Muribaculaceae bacterium
AGTTTAAAAACCGAAGAATCTAAAACATTCGACATACGAGTATGGATAAATGAAGGGACGATATACGAAGATGTTCAAGGGAAAAATTGGGAAGGACAGGTGCGAGTCGTCAATGTAGTTAAAGCAGTCAACGATGCGGTCAATCCTTCGGCAGTGACTACATTGTTAAAGAAAGCGAACGATGCGAGTGTGACAGATTATTCTACTGGCAATCAACAAGAAATGTTTGCATTCGATCATCCAGAAGCAACTCAGACAACCGGATGGAGTGCCGAAGAGAGACGAGATTATAGATACATAGGATGGAATCCAAACAATTATATTACTTTCAACGATGAGATGTGGAGAATAATAGGGGTGTTCACGGTCGAGACTGAAGGTGGAAATAAAGAGCAACTAATGAAAATCATTCGCGACGAATCTATCGGAAGTTTAGCATGGGATGCGAAAAGTGATACAACTTATTCTAATGAATGGAGCACCTCGGCATTAAATGCATTATTAAATGGAGAATATTATAATACGGAAGGTTCATTTACTACTACATATTATAATTATGCTGGAACCGCTTATACTTTAACTATACCAAAAGGTTTAAATTCTATTGCGAGAAACCAAATTGCAAATATAAAATGGAGTTTAGGGGGCTCGAACACATCTCAAAACTTGGGTGGACCTGATTACTATGCTTTTGAACGAGGAACAGCTGTATACTCAGAAAATTCAACAAATATAATACAAAAAGTAGGATTAATGTATCCGAGTGATTTTTCATATACATATGCAAATGGAATAGACGACACCTGTTTTACAGACGGGATTAATTGTAATGCTTGGAAAATTCCAAAAAAAGGATGGTTATATAATAGTCAATATCAATGGACCTTATCTACACTTATCGACGATGAACGCAATGCGTTTTATGTAGACCATTTTGGCAGCATAATTCATAGTCTCGATTATAATACTGCCGGAGTTCGTCCAACGGTATACCTTTCATCATCAGTCAAAATAGTAGGCGGAGATGGTTCGAGTGGAAGTCCTTATAGGCTATCACTTTGATAAGTAATATATATGTAAGGTTATTTTAAAAATAAATGAGAATCATATTAGTGGTTCTTTTTTATGGAAATATTACCGAATAAAATGACGAGTTTTAACTCATAATAATACCGGTGATATGTAATGATGAAACAGGGGAGAAACAGTTTTAAAAGTATGAATTTGGATTATCAAGATAATTTTAGAGCGATAATGGACTTCAGCAATCCGTACAGTTATAACTTCGGTCGAGCAAGAAAAGAACATGTTCATACGAATGTCTTCAATAAATTGCAAAATCAATATAATGTCGATTTTTTCGATGATAAGTGATTTTAAGTAACTCTCTTAGGAGAGTTTTTTCTTACAAACTTTCGTAGTATTTAGAACGTTTAAAAGATTGATATTTCTCAAAATTGCCTCTATAATTGAGGTGGAGATGTAAAAATTGGAGGTAAATAAAATGTTGGATATGAATAAACTTAACGAATTGATGGCCATAAAAAATATAAGAAATGTCTATGCTCTATCGAAGGCCGTTAAAATACCGTACACGACACTCAGTTACATGGTAAAAGGTCACGATATGCACGTCAGTAGTCTGATTGAGATTGCCCATTTTTTTAATGTGCCTGTCGACGATCTCATCGCCAAAAGTTATGGTATAGCGGTCATTTCAGAAGGTAAAGAAAAGCTATGTTCGACGACGAACATTTACGAAGCGACTGTGTCAAGTATGATGTAAGATGATTGCAAAGCAATTGTACATGTGCTATAATACATTTACATAGGGACCGATGTGGTCTATGAAGGAAGATGCATTATGGAAAACATAGTTTTGATAATCGGGGGATTGTTCAAGTCTTTGAGTTGGAGCGACATTTTTTTCTTCGTCGTCACATTATTTTTGATAATATTTTTGGTATACGTCTTCTATCTGATAAGATTAGATGACGAGGATGAGGAAGGCAAAGAACAGTTTGCAGTCGAAAACAAGTACATCACAGAACCGCTTAAAAAAGAAGATAAGCCGCTTACGAAGATAGTCTCTGAGCTCGAGACGGATTACAATCCAGCTCCAATCGATTTATCGGATTATGAGAAGGAGCAGGAGAATACTGCCATCATAAGTTATCAAGAACTTCTAAGTAAGGTGAATAACAACATCTATTACGATGACGATTACGATAGTGGGTTCGATGATGTGTTGGTACAGAAAGTCGACAACAAAGAGAGTAAAACTCAGGAACTCGTCGATCTACCTAAAGCTGTCATGATGAGTTATGAGTCAGAAGAAGCATTTTTGTCCGCACTCAAAGTGTTGCAGAAAAATTTAGTTAGATAGTTTTGATGCTTTTGATTGTAATATCGGTAAAGCGAATTTTTCCAAACTGCAATTTTGCAGTTTTTTTGATGAAAAGATGGTAAATTTATGAGAAATTTGCACATTTACAAACTTTCGTAGTGGTTTTGATGAGAA
>CAZKKM010000108.1:0-2444 GCA_964553435.1 uncultured Muribaculaceae bacterium
TTAATGTCTTTCCTGAGCCTTGTTTCCCACAAAAGCAATAAACTCCATGATATGGAAATCGTTTTTTTCGCTCTTCGATCAAATAACGTTCATGTGCAGGTAAACCAAACCAATTTAAATCACCTTTAATATCTTTCTTTCTCACTCTACAACCTCGACAATATCACATTCTCGTTTCAACTTAGTTTTAAATAATTTAATAAAAGAGTCTCGAACTCGTTTATCATAAAATTGTAAAGATATCAAAAGTAAATTGTTCTTTCGAGAATAAACATTATATTTCATATATATCACCAAGTCGCAAATCGATATAATGGATAAGTTTATAATTAATATCATAAACTATAAAACCTATAACAATTAAAGAAATTAAAATAAATAAACCAAGTATGCATAACACACCAACTAGTATTTCCATCATCTAACACCTATATGAAGCCCTTTCCCAGTGGCCGCATTAATTATCATATTGATAAGCATTACTATTAAAGCTATTGTCAATGCCAACGAACCAGATAATACAAGAACTGGACCAACTTCCGACATAATTTCTTTATATAGTAAATTAATATTCATTTTTTACCACCCTTTCCAAATTGATTTTTTATGCATATAACCAAATAAATTATAAAAAGTATTGAAACAATATTTTGCAACATATTAATCGAATATCTCCCCTCTTATTTGTCCAGGAATTACTCCATCAACATTATGTTTTAGTTGAGAAAAATCTATATCTTTTGGATATCCTTTAAATTCTATAAAATCATTCAATTGTTGAAGTATATTTTCTTCTTTTTCTACTAATTTATTAAGTTTTTTGATAAGTTCGATTATATAAATCGGAGCCTCATAATATTTTCTATCTTTCATAATTAATCCTTATTAATCCTTTCTATAAAAAAACGAGGGACAAAGCCCTCTTACGACTATATACGGAAGCCGTGACCTGAGAAGGCACTCTGAAGCATAGCAATACCTTTTCTTGCACCCCAGTAGAAAAGATAGAGTGTAAGACATGCTACAATCACAATGCCAAGAACACTTGCAATGTTCGCTACAGTCAAATTTGCAGTAAATACACCCAATACAGATTCAATACCACTTTTTACATTAGCGAAATCAAATGCATTTGTTGATGAAACAGCAGGAGTTTCCATCCAAACACCTCTTTATTCTTTCTATATAAAACTGTAATACACTTATAAGTAGGCACTGTTTAAATGGATTACAAGTTCTATACCAAATTATAAAGCCAAGCACTAACACTTTAATGTTGTCATAAAGATTACATTACATTGAATTTGGAGGTTCATATGTTTTAGTTTAATAAAAAGGGGTATTATGACAAGTTGTACTCGTAATAGAGTTGCTACACTTAATTATTCCATATATGGAGTATCTTCTTTTAAAGAAGACGTTTCTTCGACACTGGTCTTAGATAATAGCTCTATCAATTTGACTTCTGTGTCTCTTAAAAAAGATTGGGATACCAAGGTATCTTTACAGTAAATCTCGACTTGATGATACTGTTTTCCTGTCTTTGATATTTTTAAAAACAGTTTTGCCGTCAATTTTACATTCTCTAGTTCCATGATAATTTCTCCTTTCACAAAAAAATTGTAACATCATATTTTTTTAGAAATGCCCTTCTTGAGTTTTTTATTCCAATTTCCTTCTTGAACGGCAGGAACCTAGCCCTAAATTTTTTTTAATGCGAGCAAAACAAAAATAAAATTTTTGCTTTGCTCAAAAGCATTAAAATTTATGGCTACCTACCGCAAGAAGTTTTCTCGGCATAAAAGTGCGTTTGATTTTGATTGCGAATCTATTATAGATATGGTACACTACGTACGTGAGGTGGAAATCTTGGAAGAAAAAAAGAAATTCGATAAAAAGGCATATGATATTGAATATCGAAAGAATCATAAACTAAGATTAGCAGTAGACCTATCAATCGAAGAAATGAAAGAATTAAATGAACTAATAAAAAAAGCTAAAATTACCAAAGCTCAATTTGTTAAAAATGCGATAAAAGAACTAAAAAAATCACTGAAAAAATAGTGATTTTATTATTTTTCACTTGACACTATGTACATAGTGTGATAAAATATAAAATGTAAATCAAAAAAGATTTGCTAGAAAGGAGTTCAAGATGACAAATAAAAAAACCATCTTAAATATTGAAGAGGCAAATAGTCTTAGCAAACTTGGATATGCCTTGATATTTAAAAACGGTCAAATCTGTATAGAGAGAGACTAAAATCTCTTTCTGTATATGATTATAACAGTTATCTTATAAAAATGCAAATGAAAGAATTCGTTGAAAAATGTGAAATATTAAATATAGGAGAATATATATATTATTCAGTAGAATGCCAAGTATACAAAGTTAAAAAAGACAGATTTAATAATGAACTGTATGAAATAAGATATAAATCAAG
>CAZKKM010000109.1:0-2341 GCA_964553435.1 uncultured Muribaculaceae bacterium
GATAACTGTTGCATTTTCTTTTTTATTATTATGGACTTTATCGATAGCCTCAAAGCCTTTATTTAAGTTTTTATAAGAGCCTATACAAGTATCCAATAGTATTATGATATCTGCCTCACTTGCATATTTAGTAAATGTACACTCTAAATCAGTGAGCATATTTTTTAGTCCATGATACTCGTTATGCACTCCACATGATCCATAGCCACCTATCCAAATTTTCATAACTTCTTCCCCTTTCTGATGAAAGGTATTTTATACTCAGCTTATCGGTTTGTCAATTCCATTTATCAAGTTCTTTTGACCTTCAATAAAATTCAAAATGGCACGATTTTAACAGAGTGAGCAGTTAGTCTAAAAAATTTATAGGTAACAACATGATAGACCAGAATGCCAACTAGGCTTAAACTATTGCCTGATTGCAAGCCGTTAAAATCATACTGTTAGATTCCTGTTGTCAAAAGTGTGGGCACTGAGTGTTAGAATCACTTCTGGCATACACTTTTTGTCGTGGGCATAATCAAGCATTTTCACTATTTGTTTGTCTATTTATACTCCCAATAGCCCTTTATTTCTTTTCTATATAATCCGCGACTTCTCGAATAGTACAACCGAAATCATCATAATTCGTCTCGAACCATTTGACATTCATTTGATACTTGAACCAAGTATATTGCCTTTTCGCATACTTGCGGCTCTTTTGTTTTATCAAACGCACAGCCTCATCCAAAGTCATTAATCCCCCGAGATAAGCCACGAGTTCCTTATATCCTATCCCCGTCTTCATCGCTTTCGTAATTCCATATTTGCCATAAAGCTGTCTCACTTCTTCCAAAAGCCCCGACTCCATCATCGCATCGACTCTCTTGTTTATTTTGTCGTATAAATTATCTCTATCTGTCGTAAGACCGATTATATACACGTCGTCATAGAGAAGCACATCTTTCCCATTGTTATGTGGATTTGCATCGAGTCGCGATATCATTCTTCTTCTGTTGTGCGGATGCACATCTCCGACTAGTCCGCGCTCTTTCAACAATTCATACAATTCTTCATTCGTATACTTTTCGTAATCGCCATGCTCTTTTCTTTCGGCAAATTCATAATCGTATAATCCGGCTTTCAAATACAATCCCGTTCCTCCGACTATGACGATATTTTTTCTATCATTTTCCGCTAAAATCTTTCGAAGATCTTTTTGATAATCATAGACCGTATACACCTCGTCAGGTTTTACGATATCGAAAAGAAAATGCGGTTGCCCGGCATCTTCTTCTTTCGTATACTTGGCCGTGCCGATGTTCATCTCAGCATAGACTTGCATCGCATCACAATTGACGACGATCGCATCGTATTTCTTCGAAAGTTCCTCGGCCAATCTCGTCTTTCCTACCCCTGTAGGACCAACTACACAGACTATCATGTTACTTCAAAGTGACTTTCTTGAAAGTTTTCTTGCCCTTTTGAATGACGACAGTTTCTTCATCGACTACTGCTTTCACATCCGTGATTTTATTTCCATCTATGCTAATTCCACCTTGTTCGACGAGTCTTCTCGCTTCGCTTTTAGAAGGAGCGATTTCGACATCGACGAGCAACTCCAAGACGTTGGCTCCTCTACTCAAAGACGATTCTACTTCCGGCATGTTTTCTGAATTGCCAGCGAATATCTCTTCGCTCATCTTCCTGGCCGCATCCGCTTCCTCTTTTCCATGAACGAACTTTGTGACTTCGTATGCCAAAGCCTTATGAGCCTCGCGTCTCTCGGGATGCTCTTTATGACTTGCTTCCAAAGCTTCGATTTCCTCTCTCGACAAAAAGGTGAAAAACTTCAAATAGTTTATGACCATCTCATCTTCCGAATTGATGAAAAATTGATAGAACTCATAAGGACTGGTCTTTTCTTTATCCAACCAGATGGCCTTCCCCTCGCTCTTGCCGAATTTGGTCCCGTCTTTTTTAGTGACCAAAGGCATCGTAAATGCATATGCTTCCTTGCCAAGTTTCTTTCTGATCAAATCGACACCGGCCGTGATATTTCCCCATTGATCCTGTCCTGCCACCTGCATGATACAATTATTTTTCTCGTAAAGGACACAGAAATCCATCGCTTGCATAATTTGATAAGAGAACTCGGTATAAGTGATACCCTCGTCCAACCGGCGACGTACGATATCTTTATTTATCATATAATTGACATTGAAAAATTTTCCATAATCTCGCAGGAAAGTGATAAAATCCACCCCTTTACTCCAATCGTAATTGTTGACAAATTCGAAATCGCCGAATACTTTGCGAAGTTGAGTTGTGAGTTTTTCGACATTTTCTTTGACTTTATCAT
>CAZKKM010000110.1:0-2296 GCA_964553435.1 uncultured Muribaculaceae bacterium
TGATGACAGCATATTTCGTTTCGAATTGCTTGTTGTTAAAACCACGCTTAGGTATCCTTCTATAAAGTGGGCTCTGTCCACCTTGGAACCAAGCTGGAATAGTTACACCACTTCTAGACTTTTGACCTTTTTGTCCACGAGTAGATGTCTTACCCATGCCACTTCCTGGTCCACGACCGACTCTCTTGCGAGTCTTAAATTCTGGAGTTGCACTTAAATTTTCTAACTTCATAATTACAGTTCCTCCACTTTCTTGCCACGCAAACTTGCGATGTGTTCTGCCGTACGTAGAGATGTCAATGCATCTATAGTGGCTTTGGCGACGTTGACTTTCGTATTAGAACCCAAACTCTTGGATACTACATCTTTGATACCCGCAAGTTCGAGAATTATACGAGCCGTACCACCAGCTATGACACCAGTACCAGGCTTAGCTTTCTTGAGTAATACTGAAGCTCTTCCGCATTTTCCTGTTACATCGTGAGGAATAGTTCTTCCATCTACGAGAGCAACTTTTATCAAGTTTCTGCTAGCTGCTTGCTCGGCTTTCTTGATTGCATCTTGAACTTCGTTAGCCTTTCCGGTTCCGAGACCGACCAACCCTTTTCCGTCACCGACGGCATAAGTTGCGGCAAAGCGCATGTGTCTTCCACCTTTCGTAACCTTCGTTACTCTGGCTATATTGACAACTTGACCGTTTAACAACTTCTCTTTTTGAGTGTTGTTATTGTTTCTTCTGTTATCTCTCGATTCTTTTTTCTTAAAATCGCGAGTCTCGTTTTTCTTAACTTCTTCGTTTGCCATGAGTTCCTCCTAGAATTCTAATCCCGCTTCGCGTGCGGCTTCAGCAAGAGCCTGTACGCGACCGTGATATTGGTAGCCTCCACGATCGAAGACAACTGTCTTTATTCCGGCCTTTTTTGCTTTTTCGGCAATATCTTTACCTACCAAAGCTGCGCCTTCGGAATTGCCACCGTTCTTAATTTTTAATTCGAGTGAAGACGATGATGCGAGAGTGACACCCTTTACATCGTCAATAATTTGAGCAAATATTTGGGCATTAGATCTAAATACGTTGAGTCTAGGTACTTCGGGAGTGCCAAAAACCTTATTTCTCACTCTGGCATGTCTTCTTTGTCGAAGAGCATTGTTAGCTTCTTTTTTAATCATATATATCTCTCCTTACCCTTATTTAGCAGCCTTTTTACCTTCTTTGCGACGGATATGTTCGCCTTTATAGCGGATACCTTTAGCCTTGTAAGGTTCAGGTTTTCTCCATTTACGAACATTTGCCGCAAACTCGGACACTTTCTGCTTGTCTATTCCTTTTATCGTTATTTCTGTATTGCTCACTTGTTCTACACTCAAACCGGCAGGAACATCTATGACTACCGGATGAGAAAATCCGGCTGTGACAGTCAATTTGTTGCCACTCACGTTGAAACGATAACCGACACCGTTTATTTCCAAACCACGTTCGAAACCGTTGCTGACACCTTCGAGCATGTTTTCGATGAGCGAGTTAGTCGTTCCGTGTAAACTTTTTGCCGTTTTAGATTCGTTTTTCCTCGTAACTTCTACGACATTGTCGCTGACTTTTACATCGACCAATTCATCGTAATTTAAACTGAGTTCTCCCTTAGGACCTTTGACATTGACGACGTTATTTTCGGCCGTGATAGATACACCATTAGGTATTTCTAGTTTTCTGTTTCCTATTCTACTCATAAGTTTTCCTTACCAAACGTAGGCAAGTACTTCGCCTCCTAGTCCTTTTCCTCTTGCTTCTTTGTCGGTCATAACTCCTTGACTAGTCGAAACTATTGCAATTCCAAGACCATTCAATACTCTAGGAAGTTCAGAGGCTTTCGCATAAACACGTAAACCGGGTTTACTGATGCGTTTGAGACCGGTGATAACTTTTTCTTTCTTGTTGTTAGCATATTTGAGACTCAAAGTTATCTTGTTACCTGTCTCGTTCTTTTCTTCTTTGAATTCTGAAATATAACCTTCATCTTTGAGAATTCTAGCGATTTCCAAAGTCATCTTAGATCCCAAGACTTCGACAGTATCGTATTTCATAATATTTGCATTACGAATTCTCGTAAGCATATCTGCTATTATATCAGTCATAATTAACCCTTCTCCTTCCTACCAACTTGATTTTCTTACGCCCGGAATTTCGCCTTCGTTAGCAAGTTCTCTAAAGCAAATACGGCATAATTTGTACTTACGTAGCACTCCATGTGGACGTCCACATCTCTTACAACGCGTATATTCGCGAACCTTAAATTTA
>CAZKKM010000111.1:0-2112 GCA_964553435.1 uncultured Muribaculaceae bacterium
ATTATTTGGTAATTCAACATTCTTAATACGTGCCATATACTATTCCTCCTAACCTTGTCTCTGCTTGTGTTTTGGATTTTCACAAATTACCATAACTTTGCCTTTACGTCTGATTATTTTACATTTTGAACACATTGGTTTTACTGATGGTCTTACTTTCATTTGTATCTTTCTCCTTACTTTCTATAAGTTATTAGCCCACGTTTTAGATCATAAGATGACATTTCAACTACTACTGTATCGCCTGGTAAGATGCGAATGACATTCATTCGCATTTTACCAGAAACGTGAGCCTGGATAGTAGTTTTCTTATCGTTAGGTAAATTGAGCTCCACCGAATATATGTCGTGATTTACACTCAACACTTTACCTTCAACTTTAATTTTAACTTCCTTGGCCATTATTCACTCTCCTGTTAAAATTTCGTATCCGTCGTCGGTGACGACGACCGTATGCTCAAAGTGAGCACTCGGTTTTCTGTCTTGCGTCACGACAGTCCAGTCGTCCGAAAGAAGTCTCACGTACCTCTTACCTGCCGTAAGCATCGGTTCGACCGCGATGGTCATACCCGTTTTCAAAGTGACCCCGGTATTGTATTTTCCATAATTTGGTACATCTGGCTCTTCGTGCATTTCGCGACCTATGCCGTGTCCGACAAGCTCACGAACGACTCCCAAATGGTGCTTCTTAGCATAATCTTCGATTCTTGCACTGACGCATCCGAGTTTTACACCATTTTTGATTTCTCTAAGCCCCACATACAAAGCTGCTTCTGTATGCTTCAAAAGATGTGCTTTCTCTTTATTGATATCTCCGACCGGCACGGTTTCACAGGCATCTGCCTGATACCCGTTCAATTCGACGACGACATCCAAAGAGACTATATCTCCATTTTTTAAAACTCGATTCCCACCTATGCCATGAACGACTTCCTCGTTCACAGATATACAAATATTGCCAGGATACCCTTCGTATCCCTTACTACTGGGAATACCGCCGTGACTGATGATGAACTCGCCAGCCGCATCATCCAATTCCTTAGTCGTAATACCGGCACGTACCATCGATTTCAAATACTCGCGAACCTCGTAATTCAAATGACCTGCGGCCCGCATCTTTTCGATTTCTTCTGGAGTCTTGATGGAAATCATTCTTGAATCACACTTACTACTGCTTCGTATGTATCGTCAATACCATCGACACCAACATATTTGCCACGTTCCTTATAGAAATCTATGATCGGTGTGGTTTCATTTATATATGTTTCGTATCTAACTTTGAAAGTATCCTCATTGTCATCTGTACGATGTACGAGCATCTCTCCACATTTGTCACATACATCTCCCTTTAGAGGTTTCTTGAAGAACGTATTGAAGGTAGCTTTACACTTTGGACAAGATACTCTTCCTATAGCTCTTTTTAATACGACATCGTATGGAACTTCCAGTTCGATGACGCAGTCTAACGAAAGGCCCATATCATCGAACATCGTTTCTATCGCTTTTGCTTGTGTCAAATTGCGAGGACATCCGTCCAATATGAACGGCTGTCCATCGATGGATTCGAGTTTCTCTTTCAATAGTTTCAAAACTAACTCGTCATCGATGAGTTTGCCAGTCTTCAAAAGCGCATCGACCTCTTTGCCGAGAGGTGTGGATTTATCTAGCTCCCGCAGCAAATCTCCGGTCGAAATATGCACATAACCGTATTCTTCGACTAACTTTTCGCTGATTGTTCCCTTTCCTCCAGCCGGAGGAGCGATAAACAACAAATTTTTCATTACTTAACGCCTTCTTCTCTTCGATGTCGTATAGTTACGTGATACTATGCTACTTTCTATCTGTTTGTAGGTCTCCAAACAGACACCACAGACGATGAGCACTCCTGTTCCTCCGATGGTTACAGCATTTCCGAGTCCGGAAACCTTAGTAAATATGATCGGTAGCACTGCCAATATGATGAGGAAGATGCTTCCTACGACAGTCAACTTCGATATGGAGTTGCGTAGGTATTTGCTCGTTGCCTCACCAGGAGTGATACCTGGAATGTAAGCATGACTCTTATCTAAGTTTTCGGCCATCTCTTCGGAGTTCATTTGCATCTTGGTCCATA
>CAZKKM010000112.1:0-2017 GCA_964553435.1 uncultured Muribaculaceae bacterium
TCATATACAATAGAATTTACTTCTTCAAACTAGATTTTACTTTTTCATTTGACCTCTTATCAAAGATCGCATCCAATTAAATTTGTGGTCCCCAGTCTTCAGCTGCTTCTCTTCGTATGAAGTCTACACCTCTTCTGAGCATATCGACAGAATCAGTCGGTTCATCATTTAACTTGAGTTTGAATATTTTTATCACAGTCATATCGTCCCAACCCTCACTCACTTCGGTAACTGGAACTCCATCGAACATTTCTATTGCTTTAGGTTTGCCCATTCTCTTGGCATATTCTACGAGTGGAGCACCACATACACTGGCTCCGAGAACATCACTAGCATAATGACGAACAAATTCTCTCATCCCACTATGATACTCTTCATCGCTGTTTATAATATAATCTAAAACCATCATGACTCTTTCATAAGGAGTCGTACCATTAAAAATTTTCTCGACCATGTACCCAGAATCGAACATCATAGCAGTTTTAAACTCTTCGCGATGAGAACTCATTAGATAGTCCAATACTTCATTATATCCTAAATTCATAAATATCCCCCTTTCGATTGAGATGTATTATAATTTTTTCCCCGATTTGTCAAGAAAAATGAGCTCATCAGTTCTGCTTTTCTTTAAGTTCGATTGCCTTACCACCGTGTTTGATACCTTCAAACGAAGCTTGTTCCTCTCTTTTGATAGCTTCATCGACACTCTTATCGAAAGCCACAGCTTGATTTACTTTGACTTCGGCATCATAAAATATTGCATCTATCGAAGCTGTCATCTTGCTTATGTCTTCATCACTTTCCTTTGGCAGATCTTTTGTTAACCCGTACTTTTCTATGTAACAAATGGCCACTTTGATTAAAGCGATCAACTCACATTCGCATCCATAATAAGCATGCTCGTATATTCCCCTCATCGTGCTATAAACGTTTCTAATAAATTCGTCTGCTCTAGCTTCCTCTTTGCTATATCCCAAAAATTCTATCAGCTCGTAAAGATTAGTCATGCTTACGTTTGGCTTTCCACTCATCATACCTCTTCGTTCATCCTTCAGATATATTTGTTGTTCAAAAGCCAATAGCATCATCACATACTTGCCTTTGTAAAGTGGTGCTCCATCACAAAGAGCTGCAACTTTATTTTCCGAATAATGATTGTCGAGTTCCTTTAAAGCCCCCAAATATATTTGAGCATAATCGACATTTTCAAAAAGGCTGATATCGCGATTTACGAAATCTGTAAAAGACATTCCTATGTTAGGAGATTCTGACTTCTGCAAACTCGTCAAGAGATTATAGTCGACTTTCTCTTTCATTTGACTCAAAAATTCTTCTAATCTGTTACTCTTGATTTTTTTGATCTGTGGAATAGAAATATTTCTTATAGTTTTATGCAATACAGTAAAATACATGAAACAAAAAGCACTGCTGAGAATGCCAACAGCCGGCATCGAAATCAGCGATAACACAGCTAAAGGTAAACACAATTTTCGAAAAGCATTCATCATCTTTGACGTCCATATATTCATTCGCGAGTTGAATGAATAACCCTCGACGGCATGACAAAACAATTCCTTTCGTTCTGATATGAACTGAAACATCTTTGTCACATCTTCTATAGACTCATCTTCCTGAGCCAACATATCACTGGATAAACTCAAGAAATCGATACACTTTCTGAATATATCGTTGCTCGGCAACTTCTTTTTTAATGTAGCGATCGTTTTCTCACCGTACTCTATCATTGCCTCTTTAAAAACTTCGACATCGGCATCTATGATATTTACAAAAGCTTTATCCGCCGGTTCTTTAAATTCGAACACATCTCGTTGTACTGTATACATTTCGCCGTCCCGTTTTAACCATTCGATATGATATTCTTCACCGATTTTTTCAAATCTCAAGATTTTATCTTCAGAATTTATTGCCTTTTTGATCTTCTTAAATAAATCTATGCCGTTCACAAAACGGCTCTCACCATAAACTGTCGTCTCTCCAGTGCTCAAACGTTCATCGC
>CAZKKM010000113.1:0-1842 GCA_964553435.1 uncultured Muribaculaceae bacterium
ATGAAATCAGATTGACTAAGTTTTGAAACATACAAGACATATCAGTAACATTTCTTGTGTCGAAGTTGGTTAAATCTAATGCAGTTAAACTTTGACAATGCCCGAACATATAACTCATATCGGTAACATTGCTTGTATTGAACATGCTTACGTCTAATGAAATCAGATTGACTAAGTTTTGAAACATACAAGACATATCAGTAACTTTACCTGTATCGAATTTAGATGATAATATCAAAGATGTCATCGAACTATTCGAACTATCATTTTGATTGTACATATTAAACATACTATACATATCGGTGACATTGCTCGTATCGAAATTGCTCAAATCTAATGTGGTTAGACTTTTACAAGACATAAACATCCCCGCCATATTAGTAACATTTCTTGTGTCGAAGTTGCTTAAATCTAATGCAGTTAAACTTTTACAATACCCGAACATATAACTCATATCGATGACATTACGTGTCTCGAATAGAGTTGTATCTAATGAAGTCAAATTTGTACATCCAATAAACATATAACTCATATCAGTGACACTGCTCGTATCGAATTTAGATGATAATATTAAAGATGTCATAAAACTAGTGAGGCTGTTGTAATAATCATACATATAAAACATGGCTTCCATATTAACGACATTGCTCGTATCGAAATTACTCAAATCTAATGTGGTTATACTTTTACAATACCCGAACATATACTCCATGTTGGTGACATTGCTCGTATCGAAACTACTCAAATCTAATGCAGTTAAATTTACGCAATCACCAAACATGCCCTCCATATTGATAACATTGCTCGTATTTAAGTTCTCCAAACCTGTTATGCCCTTTACCGATGTGAAATAACTGAATAGATATGAACTGTCGGCATTGGCTATCGTTTGTCCATCGGATTGTATGTAAGCTACATACTTCGTCGCATCTTCCTCGGTTGGAACCAAGTAACTCATCACACTCCCATCTTGCCCACTCGAAATATCATATACATAAGTCGCATTCTCCTTCGAACTCATCTGTTTTTCGAAGACTACACTCTTGATGTTGCTTTTATGTGCCCACATTTTTTCACTATAATCTTCTGTGACAGCCATCAATTCATTTTTTATGATAGATTTGTTATCCCTTATACCGAGTTTTAGAGAAAATTCAGCATCGATATTATTCGATTGATCGTGGTCTTTGTTCAAGAAAGTAACAGTAATTCTATACTCGGTGGTCGATCCGACCGCACTCGTTAGACCATTTAAAATGATATTTCCATCATATCTCCCTGTTGGCAATTTTTTTTGAGATATCAGTGTTTCCTCTGTCGTCAAGTTTTCTAAAGTATAGACGAGATCTTTATCGACAAAAGTATTATATAATTCTCTAAAATACAAAGTATATAACACGTCTATCGTTCCTGTATTGGTAACTGAAAAATTTTTTGAAACTGAATCACCAGGAGCTAATTCAGCTGTGATATCGGCACAAGTATCGGTGTTTTCATTTGGACAATCCGTATATCTAAGTTTCATTTGGGCAGTCGAAGCTAGCACATCGACTGGTTCGTTTCGTAAGTTGTCAGTTGGAAGCATCGCATAAGAAATTCCTATACCTACGAGTAAAATCGTTATCGCCAATAATAAATTCGTAACTTTCCTATTATGTAAGCATCCACCATCTATTGTATTTTCCCTTCGACACTTTAAGACAAATCTTTTCACGACAATTCTCTCCAATCTATAAAACTACACTGCTATTATATAAATAAGTATAATATATTCAAATGAAGTTGACTTTGAGTTTAGGTATTTTCACTAAAAGTAGAAGGAAAAGAGTAAACCAAGCTGAT
>CAZKKM010000114.1:0-1821 GCA_964553435.1 uncultured Muribaculaceae bacterium
GGTCAAATGAAAAAGTAAAATCTAGTTTGAAGAAGTAAATTCTATTGTATATGACCGAAAACGAAAAAATTCACTGAAAACCAGTGGATTTTTTCGTAAAAGATGGTAAAATACTGTTCAATGAAGCAGAAATCATATAAATTAAAGCATGTGAAATGAAAAGCAAGGTTCTAAAAATTTTTTGTAATTTAAGAATCTACCCATGAAATAGTTCAAAAAAGATGTATGTTATGATGGTGCTTTATGTATGGAATAGAAGTTACCTTAGTAGGTCAATACTAAGATTTATATCGTTTGGATTGATATAAACTATTCCCAGTTTGATGGCGATGTCGTTGCCATACAATACGTTGAACAACTGTAATGGTGAACAGTCGTTCAATTTTTTTCTACTATAAGAATTTATATGACTCATAAGTTTATTAAAATCCTCTTGAGTCAAATTATCAAAGCTTGTTTTCTTTGGAAGAACTCGCCTAATGAATTCGTGATTATTTTCACAATGTGGTTTTTGATCAGGCCTATTTGGTTCACAATAGAAGATTCTCGTTCTTTGTTCTCCATTAGAATTGAATTCAATTTCTTTGGGGTTAGAGAATTCTGAACCATTATCAGTCAGTATAACTGGGAATAATTTTTTAAATTCCTTCAAACCAAGAAGACTTTCAAGATGATTGAAGATGTCAATTACAGACTGAGCATCATTATGGTCTCTTAAGAAAGCCAACATAAAACTGCAATTGTTAAAGTGTAGAGTAAGTATTACTTTACCACCTTTTGTACCTTCAACTGAATCCATTTCAACAATGGCAATATCCGGATTTTCTTCTATAAACTTGAGATAATCAGAATATCTTCTACCTTCGAGACATTTCTTATCTATTTTATAGGATGTGTTTTTTTTCTTTCTAGTCTTATATCTAACCTTTCTAGGCAAGTCGATATTTTTAACTGACAAATAACCTTTATCTATCAAGTTGTAGATATTTCTTTCACTCACCATTATTTTATTTTTGTTATTGACACAAGCAGAATGAATTGATTGTCCTTGATTAGTAATCAAAGGTTTAAGGATATCATCTAAGTTATCTAGTTCTTGTTGATTTAATGTGGTGCCTTTCTTAGATTCTGATACGGTTCCTAAATATTCTTTATGTGCATAAGTTGCGTTATAAAAATGTTTAGTAAGAGTACACCTAGATTTATTCTTACAACCATTACATACATAAGGTGGCTTATCGAGTTTAGAACAAGTTTCCTTTTCATAATGTTCACACGATGTTTGATTACATTTAATACCTTTATCTCTAAACTGACAGTTATGTCTATGCATACAATCCCAAAAAGGTCTACCGGGAGCACCTGTGTCCTTAACGATATAGTGTCCTTTTATCTCTTTAGGAATGGTAGTACAGTGTTTGTTAATTTTTTTACTGATTTCTTTAAAAGACTTCCCATCTTTAAGACTGGCTTCAATTTCTAATCTATCATCAAATGATAAATGCTTAATTTCATTACTCATAATATATTTACCTCCTCGTAAAATAAGTAATATAAAGCACCATCGATGAAGTATTATAACAGAATAAGTCCTCGCCGGACAGGCCTTACTTCTTTTATGAAAAAGAAGTAAGCAAGAAACCAGGGGGATTTAGCAAGACCTCCGGTGGCTCTTCCGAGAGACACCTACGCGGTGAGCGCCTTTTCTTGTAAGAAAAGGGAAAGAACTATTTTGAACAAGTAATTTCTACTTTAGAAATTTGAATAAGTAACTTCTACCTATACTTTTCTTAAGGGTAGATTTTAATTTTGCAAACGAAC
>CAZKKM010000115.1:0-1687 GCA_964553435.1 uncultured Muribaculaceae bacterium
TTATCTTGGGGTAAGGGGAAGTCTGCTCTTTTTTTGATTTTTTGTTTTCAGGTTAATTCTCCTACTTCCTCTTATTCTAATAATAGAATACCACAAGTTGGTTGTATATTCTAGCAATTTTTTAAACATTTTGCAACACCTCTTTACATTCCATTTTATAATATGCTTTACGCGAAGATTGTCGAATTGTGTCAAACCACAAAAAAAGACTCGGATTTCTCCGAGTGCTTATTTAATCTACTAGTTTAATATTATTAACATTCATCGCCGCCCAAACTTGACCGCGAGCGCCCAATACTGCTCTATCATCAACCGGTGGTTCAATAATTGTATAATATTCGTCATATTGAATTAGTGGAGTCCCGTTATAGTCGACTAACTTGATTGGCACTACCTTGTCACCAACTTTAAACATGACTTTTTCGGAATCTTTCTCTGGCTTTTCCGGAGTACATTCTTCTATATTCTCTTCCTTTTTTGGCATATTAGGTAAGTCTTTGTCGAGATAAGGTGTAGGGTCAGTTACTAATTTACCTGGTTTACGGACTTCAAAGTGAAGATGTTTAGCAAATGCACGACCAGACATTCCCATATCCCCTATTTTCTGTCCTTTCACGACCGTATCGCCGAGTTTTACATCGACATTAGATAAGTGTGCGTAACGAGTAAAATAACCGTTAGAATGCTCTAAAGTGATGTAATTTCCATATGTGTCCATATTCTTTGTAGTTATATCTTGTTTTCTACCAGTTACACATTCGACGACTTTACCGTCACTATGTGCATATACTTCGTCCTCTCCATTATATCCAAGGTCAACTCCTAGATGACCATTACCAAATACTCCTGTAATTCTAGCAGGTGCGTTTTTTAATACTCTTTCCATTTTCTTCTTTCCTTTCAAATTTTAAAATCTTTGTGCGTTCATTTTCCGCATCTTTTATGTCTGCTTCTATTTGGGTTTTCTGTTCTTTTAGAAAACTTATTAAGTAATCTAGTTGTTCAAGACGAGTGAGTTCTCTTATTTCACTCATCTTTGCCTCTTTTTGCAAAATAAAAAGTGATTATCATTGTCACTAGCGGAATGAACTCACTTGCATTTATTTTTCCTATAAAGAAACCAATGACCAAGGCACTGACCATAAGTATAGTTATGATGCTTTTGAGGTCAATTAATTTAGCCATTTTTTCTTTGATTTCATACATTATATTTTCACCACCTATCTATGTGCTTGCCTTAATAAATAGCTTTCTATTTCATTAATCGAAATTGTAACTGGCCCGTCACATCCCTGTTCCTTAAGTCCTTTTAGACAAGCTAGTTGCCCTTTAAGTAAAATCGTATTCTCTTCCTTATTGGTCTTACTATCTTGTTCTAAAATAGTAGTTCTTTCTTCCAACTTATCAATTCGGTCGGATATAGATTTTTTGTACCATTTTAAAATGCCAAGAAAAAAGCCACTTATTACTGTGACTAGACCTATCATTGTACCAAGTTGTCCTAATGTTATACTTTCCATTCTTTTCATTCCTTTCTTTCTGCTTATGTTTAAATTATAATAAATTTTTGAAATTTATATATTATGTTATATCTTCTACTATCATATACACTACGTTAGAGTAATTGCCTCCGGCAGTCATATTGTACTCGCTTGTGTTATTAAAATATATATTAGAATAAATATAA
>CAZKKM010000116.1:0-1679 GCA_964553435.1 uncultured Muribaculaceae bacterium
GTTAGAGTCAAGAAGTATCGGAAAAATTAGAATCAAATATAATAAAAAGTGTAAATGAGAGTGGAAGGAGCAATAGTTCTTTCCACTTTCTTTCAAAGAAAGTGGCCTGTCCGGCGAGGACCCGCCAGAGGCAACACTCTTAAACTTTAATTTCGTTGTCTATTCGGCTAAGATTAGCTAATGCACTGAATGTATGAGTTGAGTTAGAACATTCCAAGTAAGGGAGTCGAACTGCTGGAAGTTCTTCTTTTTTCTTTAGGCGAGAAGTATAACACGAAGACTCAGTATACTGAGCTATCTCTTCAGTTTGATTATATGTCTGAAGATAGGTATTAAAAAGATTTATACCATTGATTCTGGCATCATTGAGCATAAAGTATTTGCTGATGTTATTTTCTTTATAGCCTTTAGGTCTAGAGGCGAATGTGGAGGCGATGAAATGAGAAATATGAGACTCCATCGAGGATCCGATATCAGAACAGACCATATGTTTAGCTGCATTGTAATGGTTAAGTAAGTATTTTATCTTTTTTTCTATCGTAGACTTTTTATGAGGATATTTATCGATGTATGTATTGAGTGTATTTTTGAATACTCTTCTTTTATCATCGAGGAACGATTGGAAGATACTTTTACGTTCTTCTTTAGCAGCGGTGATATGATTGATTGCCTGTTTGAAATGGAATAAGCACAGTAGGTGATCTACTTTTTGGAAGGACTCCAGTTTTAGTTCATGCATTCCAGCAGTAAGCCAGTTTCCTCCATCAGAGAGTACGTAGAAGTTTTCTATCTCATCATAGTTGTATATTTCTGTAAGCCTATCTAGTAGCTCTTCCCAAGGCTTACTAGAATAGCAAGTGAATACATGTCTATTGATGAGTGCACGTCTACCTTTACTGACCTGCTTGACTCCTTCGAACACGACGAAGGCTTTAGCCATAATGTCGCCGTCTTTACCTTGAGCACCGATGTATTTTTCATCGGCCATAATGTATAGAATACGAGGAGTAGAATCATGCCTTTCATAAACGATAGTAGTATTCCATTCGCCGAGCCAGTTGTTGACCGTTTGTCTCGATAAGGCGAATGGAGTAGTATTCTTATCGGTCAAGTTAGCTATATCGGTTATTCTCTCACCGACGATTCTACCTGCTTGAGCCTGGTTAGTATAGAATGTTTCTCTTATGGTAAGACCTTTGACGATCGGATCATAGTGATCGTATTTGGGTAGTCCGAGCATCTCATCGATATAGAAGTAGTATTCGCTTTTATCTTTAACCTCATAAAGAGTTCTAGTAAACGTCAAATCACCTAAGATAGTGGTGATAGTTCTAGGTACGTTTTTTTTGTTCACATAGTAAGTCCTCTTCCTTTCCTTAGATTCTCTAAAGTAAGCATCGAATTCTTCGATCACTTCTATGATGACTTCTTTAGCTATATCATTGGAAACACGGTTAGCATCACTTACGAGAGTAAGATATCCATCCTTTGTACTAGCAAAACTGCTTATCAAACTATCTACAAAAGTAGAGGTTAGACAGTTTATTTTACTTTCGAGTCGATTTTTTAACACATTTCTAAAGTTTTGTGATATTATGTTCATAAGGACACCTGATTTCTATTTTGAACACTATTATTATATCAGATGTTCTTTTTTTTGTGTTTCCGAATCCATTTTA
>CAZKKM010000117.1:0-1667 GCA_964553435.1 uncultured Muribaculaceae bacterium
TTACACTTTTTATTATATTTGATTCTAATTTTTCCGATACTTCTTGACTCTAACTGGCAATATTACAACCGAAATACAAAAAGCGAAAATTATCGCTTTATTTTCCGAAAGGATGTATCAGTTTTCTCTTCGATAAACTTAACCTACTAGTCCTTTTTCCCATTTAGAAATTGTCCTTCTATCTACACCTATTATTAAGTTAGATAAGTTGTAATTTACTTCGCTACTTCCACCATCATCATATGTTGGAGCATCTGGTATATCCTTATTCGCTTTTGCTATTATTTCATCCATAGTTATTTTGTTTTCACTTAGTGCATCTGCTAAAGAATAAGCTTTATTGTCAATTGCTATTTGAACATCACCCATCCCAAACATACACATTATAATTGTATTGTTTGTTAGTGTTTTTATCTACTATTTGTTTTTTTACATTTCCGGTTTTTTGATTAAATATCAGTTTGAAGTTAAATGAAGAATGTTTTTCTTTTTCTAATTTTATATAATCTATATTAGCATTATCTAAATCTTTGATTTGTTATATTCTTATTCTTTAATGCAGATTCAACCGTTTCTTCTCTACCATCTTCGTATTTAACTATCATATACTCATTTTTAATGCAACTCCAACTGTAAATATAATTTTCATCCTCGAAAAACTTTTCTAAAGCTTCATCACAATTAAAGTTCTCTTTTGTAGCATCAATAATTTTTTTAATTTTATTTTCTTTATTATTTAGATCAATACAAGTGTATTTAGTTCCTTTAACTTTTATTTGTGGTAAAGAGTATTCTTCACAAGCATATATATCGTAAAATAATCCTTTATAAACAGTACCATTATTCTTTTTTATCGCAAAAATAGGATGCTTGATAATGAAAACACAACCTAAGTCAATTATAATCAAAAGGATGATTCCTCCAATTACTCCAAGAGATATTTTTTGCCATTTTTTCATTTAAGTCCCTCCCCTTTATAATAATATGGTCGTTTTCACAAAAATTCATCACTCCTTTAGACAATGAAAAAAGCCCATAATATCAAATACTATGAACTTTATATATAAGTAAATCGCTAAAGTGCGACTTTTAACCTCAATGGTGCGAGAAATGGGACTTGAACCCACACGAGCATATGCTCACTACCCCCTCAAAGTAGCGCGTCTACCAATTCCGCCATCCTCGCATTGAATAGACTGATTTTTCATCAATCTACTAAAAATTCTATCACAAAGTCGTCATTAATACAAGTAAAAATTTGTGAATTTTACTTTGCCGTTTTCTTTTCATCGAATCGCAAAATCTTATCATTTCCCGAACCCCCTATATCTTTAATTCTATTTCCTTCTGGGCCGAAGTAATCGCTACCGAATGAACTCTCACATCGAAATAAACCATTTTCATAAGCAATTTTATCATAGCAGCCTTCTATGAAAGTCATTCCAGATGGCAAAGAAATAACATTATATTTGACATGCCCTTTATCGTCCGAGATTCCGACGATCGCTTTATTTAAATCGAGGATTATATCGATACTCGTGTAATTCTCATTCGAAACGGGTACGACTATTCCTTCTTCGATGTGATATATTCCATACAATCCTTTTCTTTTAAAAACTATATAATCCCCTTTTACAGAAAGAGCATCATACAATCCATCGAACAAA
>CAZKKM010000118.1:0-1604 GCA_964553435.1 uncultured Muribaculaceae bacterium
AAGTAACTTCTACCTATACTTTTCTTAAGGGTAGATTTTAATTTTGCAAACGAACGTGACCACTATTTTATATTAAATAAATGATAATCACTTGAATTTCCTACGATTTTATGTTATAGTCTATCTCGATAGTTTATCTATTGACTATCGGTTCTAGTGGGAGGGAACGCGGATTAGCCCATACCACTTCTACGCAAAACTTATGAAAGGATGTGTTTTTCGTGGCAAAAGAAATCGCAAAGAAAATTAAATTACAAATTCCTGCTGGAAAAGCAACACCAGCTCCACCAGTTGGTACTGTTTTGGGCCCTGCAGGAATAAACTTGCAAGAGTTCTGTACTAAGTTTAACGATGCCTCCAAAGATAAGATGGGCGACATCGTTCCAGTAGAGATAACTCTATATGCTGATAAATCTTATGATTTCGTCCTCAAAACAGCACCAGCACCATTCTTGATCAAAAAGTATGCTAAAATACAAAAGGGTAGTGCCAAAGGTGCCAATGATGTCGTCGCTACCATTACAAAAGACGATCTTCGTGCCATTGCCGAAACCAAGTTACCAGACCTCAATGCCTATGACTTAGAATCAGCGATGAAGATAATCGAAGGAACAGCTCGCAATATGGGAGTAGCCGTCAAAGGACTTAATGACCAAGAACTCATGGAACAGGCTAAAGAAGCCAAGGCAGAAGAAGCTGAACAAGCGAAACGTGAAGCAGCTCTTGAAGCAATGGAAGCTAGCGCAGGAGATACTTCTGTCGATGTCGAAGTAATCAAAGAGAAATCTGACGAAGAAGAAACAACCGAAGAATAATTCATAAATCATTAATAAATAAAATCCGCTCTTAAAAACTACCACGATTGGAGGGAAAAAAGTGAAGAAATTTGGAAAAAAATACGTGGAAGCTTCTAAATTGGTAGACAAAACTAAAGAATACTCAGTCACAGAAGCAGTAGACTTAGTTAAAAAGACTTCGACTACTAAATTCGACAGCACAGTCGAGATATCTATCAATTTGAATATCGATACCAAGAAGGCTGATCAACAGATGAGAGGCTCTATTGTGTTGCCGAACGGAACTGGAAAAACTAAACGTGTTTGTGTTCTCGCCAAAGGAGCACAGGCAGAAGAAGCGAAAAATGCCGGTGCCGAATATGTCGGAGAAGCTGACCTTATCGATAAAATGGCAAAAGAAAACTGGTTCGATTTCGATGTGATCGTAGCAACACCCGAAATGATGCCTGCACTCGGTAAAATCGGTAAGATTCTCGGTCCAAAAGGTTTGATGCCGAACCCTAAGACTGGAACAGTGACGATGAACACTGCCAAAGCAGTTGAAGACATCAAAAAAGGTATGATCGAATATCGTGCCGATAGTTATGGAATCGTTCACTCACCTGTTGGAAAAGTATCTTTCGATGCAGCTGCTTTGGAAGAAAACATTAACTACCTAGTGAACACCATCATAAAAGCTAAGCCTACAACTGTCAAAGGAAACTACATAAACTCAATTTCTATTTCCAGCACGATGGGACCTGGAATCACACTAGACAAAAATTCTTTTGACAAATAATAGAACTTATTATATAATAACGAAGAAAT
>CAZKKM010000119.1:0-1554 GCA_964553435.1 uncultured Muribaculaceae bacterium
CATAAGATCAACCTTTCTAAAATGAAAACATAAAGTAAAAGAGAAAAGATAAGAAACAACCCAAATAATACATATTTGATATAATCAAACATAAGATCATTTCCTTTCTATAAAAAATAAGGCTACTATATATTAGCCTTACCTTTTGAAGCACCTTTGACAGTCTTCTTAAGCACCATATAACCGAAGGCAAATCCAATCATGACGATTACAAATGGTACAATCTCGGCAACAGTTCCAAAAAGACCTGCGCTCGTAATGCCTGTAGTTAATTGAGTAACAATTCCTGTCATACCAGTTGCAGCAGCTGTTTCAGTCATGCCGCGACCTCCTTTCTATTCTTCAAATTTATATAACACATCGATAATTCGACGTATTACACGTTTTCTTAAACTCTTCTTACGTCTCGACATGTATCGATTAAGTCGATACTCATCGACAGACTTGACGTCAACTAAGAAACCACTCTCGATTACAAGTATTTTGACTACAGTATGACCATATTGGTTGGTATAACCTACCTCATAACCGTCCAAAACACGTTTGTAATACTTACTATAATAGTTCTTAGTTGTCGGGTTGTAATAGAGTAATAACATTGTCTTTGTATTTAACACTCTCTAAACGACTAGAGAATTTTGTAGGGTCTTTGAAGTCTTGACGACTTACAAAGTGACCTGAACAACCTTTCAGGATAAGATCGTTCTTGATGACATAGTCGAACACTTCGTGGCCATCATACCACTGCGTCACTGGAGTGCAACCTACAAACTTATCATTGCAGTTGCAGAGTTTAGGATCTGTAAGCAGCAAATCTAGCTTGACCATGTCATTACCTTTCTTAGATTTGAATCTCATCACTGACGTGATGACTATTTGTGTATCATAATCGTTCATTATTCATTACCTCCGTCATAAACGAGTCTAAGACCAATACATTTAACACTATCATAAAATAAACCAGATCGATTATAAGATATATAACTAGAAATAACATTATGCTCTGTCAAATAATCAAGTTCCTCTTGACTAAAACTAGAACTAGCCAAATCAATAGTCTTTGTTGGCTCTTTTTTAACTAGCTTAATAATGTCATCTAATAATTTTTTTCTTTCTTTTTCCATATTTTCCATTTCCTTTCTCGGCTCGTTGGCCGGCCTACCTTTGTAGGACTTTTATTTTTTACACCAATATAATACCAAAATATAACCACCAAGTCAATACCAAAATAGATATATTTAGCAACAAACATATCCTATCTAAAATAATACTATTTTAGTATAATAAAAACACAGGTGGTTATATGATAACAAGTAGCATTAGAATACCAGAAGAAATATGGAACGAAATAGCAAAAATTGCTCAAGAAGAAGAAAGAAGTGTAAATAGTCAAATTGTATATATATTCAAAAAATTTCTTGAACAACAAAAAAAAGAGTCTAAAGAAAAGGCTCCTCAATCGAATTAATCATTATGTTATCGTCAATACTCGAAGTTTCTATTATGTTAACTTCTTCATTTAGATTGAAATCGTCATCAACCGCCTTAAGAGCT
>CAZKKM010000120.1:0-1552 GCA_964553435.1 uncultured Muribaculaceae bacterium
AGGGTCGCCCTCATTACTCTTTTCGACAATCAAACAATACTTCATAAAAATCAAGATCACAATCGGAACTGTATAAATCAGATATCCAGATTTCTGTTCGATAGCCCATAATGAATAGAAGACTAATGTCAAGCCGAGACACATATATTGAAAATTGCACAAAAAGGTTTCATCATATTGGCTCAACACTTTTCTTGCCTCTTTTGTATTTAATAGTTCCTTTCTTCTTTTACCTAAACCTAAAAAGGTCGATGCAGATAAGATAGTTAAAAACAACCATTTGGAAACTTCAATATGTAAAATGGATGCCCCGTAATAAACTCTCAAAACAAATCCACAAGTTAAAAGACAGATATCCAAAACAGCTATATTTTTAAGGCCAAAACTGTATCCAACATTTATAAACATATATGTCAAAATGATAATAAGTGAATTTACAAAATTGTTGGCTGTGAATACACATATAGAAATCGACACTGCTAACAATAAGAATGCTATAACGAGTGCTCTCTTTCGACTAACAACACCACTAGCAATTGGTCTATTCTTTTTTCTAGGATGCTTTCTATCTTTCTCAACATCCTTGATATCGTTTATAATATATATAAAAGATGACATAAAAGAAAAAGAAAAGAAACCCAAGACAGTGACAAATATACTCTCACTATTCAACATGTTGGCACATACCATAGGTAAGAAAATTAAGAGATTCTTTATCCAATGTTTAACTCTTATTAAATCAAAATATTTCTTCATACCTATTTCTCCTCTCCAACTTTTAAGCAGACCTTATTATTCATAAGAAATCTTAAGTCTTCTTCACCACACGTTCCAGGTTGAACTTTAACATCAGGCATTTTATCTATTATATTGAAAATTGAACCCGGAAAACTTGTACTAGATACTAATAATTCACTATCTTCGCCTAAACTCCTCGCTACGGCAAATTCATCATTTATAACGGCTCTAGTAAAGTTGATGTTTTCAAAAGTTACGTTCATTAATAAGTAACTATTCATTATCAAAGCAACTATGAGAATACCATTTATGATCTTTGCTAAATTTCCCTTAATAAATGAAAGCATGATGACAACAATAATTGGGAAAATACACAATTGAGGTATATATCTCGCCCACCATCCCTCTTTTATAATAGAAATCAATAAAACCGTCCCGATGATAGGTATCGACATGATTATTAGACTCCTCTTATGATTTAATTTATTTTTAACAAAATAATATATTAAACCGATAACACTTACAATAAGAATTCCACCAAACATTACCCCGAAACCGGATATTCTGACATCTGGCGCAACATAATAATGTAACTCATCGATTTTATATGTGAAGGGAATTTTCAAGCCAAAATTGATTACTCCAGCATTACCTTCGTTCGATGTATTTGAAAAATTCGATATGAAGAAACTTTTAAAACGGTTCATTTCTAATAAGCCAGGAGGAGTATTAGCAGTCATTATATCAACTGCTCCTTCACCTGAAATAGGATAAAATGGATGCCCATGATCGAGTATATTTTTAGGATATGTCG
>CAZKKM010000121.1:0-1526 GCA_964553435.1 uncultured Muribaculaceae bacterium
ATTTTTTTATCATAAGAATTTGTGATTTTCTAGTAACCTAATATCATAAAATGCATCACATATAAATGGAGGAATTTGCTATGACTAACTCATATCCATACGAACGTGATCTACAATCTGCTGAAGATAATTGTAACAGCGACGACTATAAATGTTTTAAATTTGAAGTCGAGCTTTCAGGTAAAATGCGCGGCTACATCTATGCACGTGACGAAGAACAAGCAAGAGACCTCATCGAACGAGGTCAAAATGACGACATACAAGACGTATACGAAACAAAAATTGAAAATATAATAAAAATTGTAGAAGTCAAATGTGATTCTTGATTTCTTTTTTTGTTATTTTATATAAAAAAGACCTTTGTTCACTAAAAGCCTTCGTATTTCTCATTTTTTAAAAGAAAACATATCTATCGTTTTAGAAAACGAATATAGTATTTTATTCGCCTTGTTGATGGCAAAGCTTTTTCCTAAGGCTTTGCCCCCGATTGTAATTGCCGCGACCAAACTGGTCACGATTAAATTTATTACGACGACATTTATTCCGATCATAGAAGAAAGTGAGGCAGCTATAGTTACTCCAGCACCGCCAGACAATATTCCACAGATGTCACCAACCACATCGTTACAAAAAGAAGAAACTCGAGCATTGTTTTTGATCATCCGCAAGGCTGTTCGAGCGCCTTTTATTTTTTTGGCCGCCATCGAATTGAACACCTTCGGATCTGCAACAGTCACACTGACACCGACCATGTCGAAAAGTATACCCAAAGAGATAAACACTATTAAGACGACGACTGAAATGATCGCAGTTGTATTCGAAATGACTAAATCTGAAAATAAAGACAATACCAAAGATAAAGCAAAGGCAAGAACCGTGACTTCGATGATCCATATCGTATTCTTATCCAAATGCTTGATACGATTGTCTTTCCTGACTTTTTCCGTATAAGGATGTATTTTCTTATTCATGACTATTCTCCATATTAAAATGAAATAGGGAAATCGCCATAATAAACTTTGGCTCTTAGGTCAGGTAGGATTTCCCTCCGCTCAACTTTCCAATTACTTGAAAAGCAGTTCCCTTTTGATGATTGGAAGTCGCCATTACTGGACGACGAACCTGATTGCCACTCAGATACCACTGCAATCTCACGGCGATGTCCACTCTAGAAGTTTTCCTCCCAATGCAGTTGGAATTGCTAATACTCTCTTGCAAAGAAGGTTTCACGAAGCAATACCCTCGATATGATGTACACCAGATGTTCGGGCTGTCATCGATTCCCACAACTTCACTCAAGTCAAGCTACACTAACCCCAGCTTTCGCCAAGCATTAGGTTTAATCCCAGTTCGTAGGATATATCCCACAAAGATGGGTCTCCGCGAGTAGATGGGTCGATTACCGTATGCCGTTACGGTCGCCCATAAACCCTTCATTCCCAGCATCCACCCCAAACTGGGCGTAAGAAGCAGACACCAGAAGTTTCATAGATATGCTCTTTAATGACTTTTTAGGGTCATCTTCG
>CAZKKM010000122.1:0-1511 GCA_964553435.1 uncultured Muribaculaceae bacterium
TCTTTCCCTTCCCTTTAGGTACTCTTAAACTTTTCGGCAAAACCTTCTTGCTTACAGTACACTATACTGACATTATATCCTCTCCAAAATTTATTGTCAATAAAAAAAAATAAAAGATAGAAAACACAGTTAATGCCTCTTTAAAGTATTTCGAATCTTTATACTGTATAGTTTGTGTTGCTGTCCTATTTTTGACTATCCTTGGTACAGACTATGTTAAAAATACTAAGTGTTATAAGAATGTAATAATTAATACCCATAAAGTGAAAAAGACTAGAATCAGAAACTTATCCCTTTTCAATACTGGGCTAACTTTATTTCACTTAGCTTATAATGCTTCTAAATATATTCGTCTACCTCTTCGATTCATTTTATATGACATATAGCCAAAAGAAAAATTAAAAATAGTATATAAAAGATTTTTTTGTCGTGGAACAATTTTCGAATAAAGATTTGAATAACGAATTTAAAGGCAAAAAAATAGCAAAATCGTACATTGTCGGCCGTACTTTTTTACTATTTCTCCCTTTATTTATAAGGCTTAGACTAAAACTGTCCACTAGTCAGCGAGCTTGTAGTGATTTCCGGCACTTCCATCTCCATCGACAATGACAACATCAGATGAAAGATACACTGTCGGGCGGACCGCATAGGCATTGCTATTGCTCGCGAGGCTGATGTTCACAAGGCCGCTCGAGCCCACAAAGAACGCATAGCTCGTAAAGTCGGCACGCGGGGACATAGTCCATTGACCAGCAGAACTGTTAAACAACCATCCGTTGGCTGGGGTTCCACCATCACCAGTAGAACAATTATATCCGTCTGTATAACATTTATTATCTACTCCATTTCCATATGTATAAATATAATCACTTGGATACATTAATCCTACTTTTTGCATTATACTGGTTGTTCTTCCCGAATATACCGTCTTTCCTCTCTCGAAGGCATAGTAATCTGGGCCTTCCAATCCCGAATATGTGCTTGAACCTCCTAGGTACCATTTCACATTTGCAATTTGATTTCTTGCTGTAGAACTTAATCCTTTAATTGTGGCAGTGTCTATATAACTTCCTGTTTGGTTATAATAGTCTCCATTTAGTAAGGTTTTTAGGCTTGCGGTATTCCATTCATTTACATTGCTAGAATCCCAAGCAAGTTTTCCTATCGATTCGTCGCGGATGATTTTCATCAGTTGTTCTTTGTTTCCACTTTCTGTCTCGACTGTGAACACTCCTATTATTCGCCATATCTCGTCGTTAAAGTCGATATAGTTATTTGGATTAGCTCCTATATAACGATAATCTGTCAAGGCTTCGGTTTGCTCTGTGGCCGAATGAGTAAATGCGAACATTTCTCCTTCATTGCCGGAATTGTAATCTGTTATACTTGCATCGTTTGCTTTGGCAACTAGTACACTTGAAGACGTCACAGGAGTAGACTCCACATATTTTGTATCTTCTAAATCGAAATTCGTATAAAATACTGCATTCAAGTCTGCATCTTGATTT